>CAZKDU010000044.1:0-10974 GCA_964551485.1 uncultured Burkholderiaceae bacterium | reverse complement strand
CGACTTGCCCGAGAGCCGGCCGTAGCCCGGGAACTTGCGCACCGCGTAGTTCACGTCGCCGTTCTCGGCGCGGTAGGCCAGTCCGCGGCGCTCCAGCCGATCGATCAGGGCCAGCATCTGCGGCACGTGCTCGGTGGCGCGCGGCTCGTGCGTGGGCCGCTCGATGCCCAGGGCGTCGGCGTCCTGGTGCAGGGCCTCGACCATGCGGTCCGTCAGGCGGCCGATGGTCTCGCCGTTGTCCAGCGCGCGCTTGATGATCTTGTCGTCGATGTCGGTGATGTTGCGCACATAGGTCACGCCGTAGCCACTGGCCTTGAGCCAGCGCTGCACCACGTCGAACGCCACCATGGAGCGCGCGTGGCCGAGGTGGCACAGGTCGTACACGGTCATGCCGCACACGTACATGCGCACATGGCCAGGCTGCAGCGGGGAAAAGGCCTCCAGGTCACGCGACAGCGTGTTGTAGATTTTCAGGCTCATCAGGTCTCGGAAACAGGAAGTGGCGGGCGGCCGCGGCGCTGGTCGGGCCGTGCCATGTGCCGCTGGACATGGCACGCAGCGGCCCCGGGCTGAAGCCGCTCGTGACAGGGCGCTTTTCGCGCGTCCTCCAGTGCAGGCCCTCAGCTACAATGCCCCGCAGTATAAGCCTGGGCTGTTCCGCCACAGGCCTGACGTCACACCAATCAAGAGGTCCTGGATGATGCACGTGCGCTCTGTTTTGCTCCATTCCCTTCGCGCGCTGGCGCTGCTCACTGTGTGCAGCCTGCCCCTGGCCCATGCCGACGAATACGCCGACGTCGGCCAGCTGCTGCGCAACGGCAAACACAGCGAAGCCCTGGTGAAGGCAGATCAATTCCTGGTCAACAAGCCACGCGATCCGCAGATGCGTTTTCTCAAGGGTGTGGCGCAGACCGAGTCGGGCAAGCCCAACGAGGCCATCAGCACCTTCACCAAGCTGACCGAAGACTACCCCGAGCTGCCCGAGCCCTACAACAACCTGGCCGTGCTGTACGCCGGCCAGAGCCAGTTCGACAAGGCCCGCGCCGCGCTAGAGATGGCGATCCGCACCAATCCCAGCTACGCCACCGCCCATGAGAACCTGGGCGACGTCTATGCCAAGCTGGCCAGCCAGGCCTACAGCAAGGCCCTGCAGCTTGACAGCAGCAACACCGGCGTGCAGCCCAAGCTGGCCCTGATCCGCGACCTGTTCGCCCCGGGCGCCAAGGGCCAGAAGCCCAGCGCCTCGCCCGCCGTGGCCGCCAATGCCGCTGCCGCCAAGGCCGTGGCGGCTGCCACCCCGGCACCGGCGCCCGCTGCAGCCCCGGTGGCGGCAGCCACCCCGGCCGCCGCCGAGACACCCGCGGCCGCCACTGCCACAGGCGAGAACGCCGAGGTCGACGCCGCCGTGCGCGCCTGGGCTGCGGCCTGGTCGGCCAAGGACGTGAACGGCTACCTGGCCGCCTACGGCAAGGATTTCGACCCCCCCGGCGGCCAGTCGCGCAAGGCCTGGGAAGAAGAGCGCCGCTCCCGCATCGTGGGCAAGTCGCGCATCAGCGTGAAGATCGAGAGCCTGGGCATCACCATCAGCAATGGCCGGGCCACCGCCAAGTTCCGCCAGCACTACAGCGCCGACTCGCTGAACGTGTCGGGCCGCAAGACCCTGGAACTGCTCAAGAGCGGTGACCGCTGGTTCATCGTGAAGGAAAGCAGCGGCAACTGATGGGCCCTGCTGCCGCGACAAGAAGCGCCGCGGGGCGCTTCTTGCCTTTTGGGACATTTGGTTTGATGGCAGTTCGCATGAAGCGTGCGTCGTTCGCTGTTGGCTGGATCACCGTGCTGGCGCTGCTGGTCTCGGCAGGCCCGGCGCTGGCCAAGCGCAAGCACCCCCCTCAGGCCGACACCCCCCAGCGCAGCGCCGCGCGCAGCCTGGTGCGCGATGGCCTGGCCGAGGCGCGCCTGATCCGTGTTTACCAGCTCATCGGCGAAGGCAAGCGCTGGGACGCGCTGGCCCATGCCGAGCTGCTGGTGCGCGACCACCCGAACTTCCAGCTGGCCCAGCTGGTCTATGGCGACCTGCTGGCGGCCCAGGCCCACCCGCTGCGCAGCTTCGGCGATGTGCCCGACACCATGGCTCGCAGCGCCGCACCCGCGCTGGCCGAGCTGCGCGAAGAGTCGTTCATGCGCCTGAAGGCGCTGCGCGAGCGCCCGCCCACCGGCGCCATTCCCTCGCAGTTTCTGGCGCTGTCGCCGCAGAACCGGCACGCCATCGCCATCGACGCCTCGCGCTCGCGCCTGTACCTGTTCGAGAACACCGGCCCGGCGCCGCGCCTGATCGCCGACTACTACATCTCGGTCGGCAAGTCGGGCATCGAGAAGTCCCTTGAGGGTGACTTGCGCACCCCGTTGGGGGTGTACTTCATCACCCGCAACGTCGGGCCCAAATCGCTCAGTGACTTCTACGGCTCGGGCGCCCTGCCCATCAACTACCCGAACCCGCTGGACATGCGGCGCGGCAAGACTGGCAGCGGCATTTGGCTGCACGGCACGCCGCCGCATCAGTTCGCGCGCGCGCCCAAGGCCAGCGACGGCTGCGTGGTGCTGGCCAACCCCGACCTAGAAAACCTGATGGGCACGGTGGAGGTGCGCACCACGCCGGTGGTGATCGCCCAGGAGTTGCAGTGGGTGTCGCCACAGACCGTGAAGGCCGACCGCCAGTCGTTCGAACGCGCCTTCCAGGCCTGGCGCGACGCCAAGGCCAGCGGCGACCTGAACCGCACCCTGGGGTTCTATGCGCGCGACTTCAACAGCAACGGCAAGACCCTGCCCGAGTGGAGCGAGGCGCTCAAGGGCGAGATGCAGCGCCTGCGCGGCCGCGAGCTGGCACTCAAGGACCTGTCCTATCTGCGCTGGACCGACAGCAGCGACACCATGGTCGTGACCTTCGGCGAGGTGCCCGACGGCGCCAAGTCCGGCTGGGTCAAGCGCCAGTACTGGGAACGCCTGGGCAACCAGTGGAAAATCTTCTTCGAAGGAGTCATCGGATGAACACCCCCTCTTCGGGCCTGCTGCGGCGCGCCCTGCTGGCCAGCGCCCTGCTCGGCGGCCTCTGGCTGAACAGCCCGGCCACCGCCGAAGGCACGGCCCCGCGCGTCAAGCTCAGCACCTCGCTCGGTGACATCGTGGTCGAGCTGGCCCCCGACAAGGCGCCCAAGACGGTCGAGAACTTCCTGCAGTACGTGCAGGACAAGCACTTCGACGGCACCATCTTCCACCGCGTGATCGACGGCTTCATGGTGCAGGGTGGCGGCTTCACCGCGGACATGAACGAGAAGTCCACGCGCCCCCCGATCCCGCTGGAGTCGGGCAACGGCCTGCGCAACGACCGTGGCACCCTCGCCATGGCGCGCACCCGCTCGCCGCACTCGGCCACCGCGCAGTTCTTCATCAACGTCAACGACAACCGCATGCTCAACGCCCCCATGCCCGACGGCTACGGCTACGCCGTGTTCGGCAAGGTGGTCAGCGGCATGGACGTGGTCGACAAGATCCGCGCCGTGCCCACGGGCAACCGCGGCCCACACCAGAACGTGCCCCTGACCCCGGTCACCATCCAATCCGCAACCCTGATCAAGTGAGCCCCACCATGGCCAACCCCCAAGTCGAACTCCACATCGCCGAACACGGCGTCATCACCCTCGAACTCGACGCGGCCAAAGCGCCAAAGTCGGTCGCCAACTTCCTGGCCTACGTCGGCAAGGGCCACTACGACAAGACCATCTTCCACCGCGTGATCGACGGCTTCATGATCCAGGGCGGCGGCATGGAGCCCGGCATGGCCCAAAAGTCCACCGACAAGCCGATCGAGAACGAGGCCAACAACGGCCTCAAGAACGACCGGTACACCGTGGCCATGGCCCGCACCGGTGACCCGCATTCGGCCACCGCGCAGTTCTTCATCAACGTCGCCGACAACGGTTTCCTCAACCACACCGCCCCGACCGCCCAGGGCTGGGGCTACGCCGTGTTTGGCAAGGTCGTGGCCGGCACCGACGTGGTGGACAAGATCCGCGCCGTCAAGACCGGCCGCCGTGGCTACCACGACGACGTGCCCAAGGACGACGTGGTCATCGAGAAGGCCGTCGCCCTCTGAGCCCCGGGCGGCGCCGCGCTGACGGGCCCGCGCTCCCTGTGCTCTCTGCCCTCTCTTCCCGCCGCCTGACATGAGCACGCCCGCCCCCCCGCTGGTCGAGCCCCCCCTGCTGGAGGCCGGCCCGCTGTGGCGCCAGGTCGACTTCATCGCCGACCTGCACCTGCAGACCGCCACGCCCGCCACCTTCGCCAGCTGGCTGCATTACCTGGAAACCACCCCGGCCGATGCGGTGTTCATGCTTGGCGACCTGTTCGAGGCCTGGGTCGGCGACGACGTGACCCAGGACCCGGGCGAGGACGGCGCCTTCGCCACCCGCTGCGCCGACGTGCTGGCCTTCGCGGCCGAGCGCCTGGACCTGTTCTTCGTGCGCGGCAACCGCGACTTCCTAGTCGGCCCAGCCTTCCTGGCGCGCTGCCGCGCGCGCCTGCTGCCCGACCCCACCGTGCTCGACTTCGCCGGCCAGCGCTGGCTGCTGTCGCACGGTGATGCCCTGTGCCTGGACGACACAGAGTACCAGCGCTTTCGCGCCGAGGTGCGCAGCCCGGCCTGGCAGGCGGCGTTCCTGGCCAAACCCCTGGCCGAGCGGCTGGCCATCGCCCGCGGCCTGCGTGCCCAGAGCGAGGCCCGCAAGCGCAGCGCCATGGTCCATGCGGACGTGGACCCCGAGGCCGCGCGCGCCTGGCTGGCCAGCGCCCGAGCCCCCACCCTGATCCACGGCCACACCCACCGCCCGGCCGAGCATGGGCTGGGGCCGGGGCTGCGCCGTGTGGTGCTGAGCGACTGGGACACCGACGGCGTGCCGGCGCGCGCCGAGGTGCTGCGCCTGGGCCTGGACGGCGGGCTGCAGCGCCACCGCCTGGCCTGAGCATGCTGGGCTGGCTGCTGCGCCGCCGCGCCCCGGGCCCGGCCATCCCCGAGGCCCTGTGGCAGGCCACACTGGCGGACCTGCCCTTCCTGGCCGCGCTGTCCACACCCGAACAGCAGCGGCTGCAGCGGCTGGCCCAGGCCTTCCTCGCCGGCAAGGAATTCCACGGCGCCGGCGGCCTGCAGGTCACCGACGCCATGGCACTCAGCGTGGCGGCCCAGGCCTGCCTGCCGCTGCTGCACATGGCCCCGCTCGAGCGGCCCGAGCGTGCCCTGGCCTGGTACGACGACTTCGTGGGCATCGTGCTGCACCCGGGTCAGGTGCTGGCGCGGCGCGAGCAGCTCGACGAGCAAGGCGTGGTGCACGAGTACCAGGAAGAGCTGGCAGGCGAGGCCATGCCCGGCGGCCCGGTGATGCTGAGCTGGTGCGACGTGGCGGTGGCCGGCCGCTCCGCCGCCGAGGGCTACAACGTGGTGGTGCACGAGTTCGTCCACAAGATGGACCTGCGCGACGGCGCGGCCGACGGCTGCCCACCGCTGCCCGCCGACTGCCTGGGCGCGCCCAGCGCCCGCGCCGCGCGCGCGCGCTGGCTGGCCACGCTGGAGGCCGAACACCAAGTGTTCCGTGATCAAGTGATCGTGGCCGAGCGCTTCGGTGGCGCCGCGCCCTGGCTCGACCCGTACGCAGCCGAGCACATCAGCGAGTTCTTCGCCGTGGCCTGCGAGGCCTATTTCGTCAACCGGCCGCGCTTCGCCCAGGACTTCGGCCGCCTGTGCGCGCTGTTCGACGCGTTTTTCCGGCCGGGCCAGACCACGGCCTGAAACCCCCGCCTGGCCGATGCACAGGCGCCGCAGACCGTGTGGCACGGCAGCAGGCAGCCCAAGCAGGCATCCCACATGACACCGGCCGGCCCGCTGGCCGGGCCCCTGAACGGGGCTATGGCCTCACTGAGCGCGCCCTTCCACAGGAGAGGCACGCCCACACGGGTTCAGCGCCGCAACAGCGCCTTGAGCACGTTCTGCACGCGGCGCGCCTGGGCACCGTCGAAGCCGCTGGCCAGCACACGGGCCGCGTCCTGGCCCCAGGTCTGGCTCGGAGCCGGCTCGTTGCGGCGCGTCAGCAACTGCAGCTGCAGCACGCGGCGCGCGCTCAGGTGCTCGGCCGGGGTCGACACCTCGGCCGCCATTTCCAGGCGCAGCAGGGCTTCGCCGGCGTCGCCGGATGGGGCCTGCCCCAGGGCCTGGCTCCAGGCACTGCGCAGGGCTGGCGTGACACGCGACCCCAGCTCCTGCACACTGGGCAGGCGGGCCGGGTCGCGCTGCTCCCAGGCACCCAGCAGCTGGGTCAGGGCCTCGCCATGGGCCTGCGCGGCCAGTTTCTTGAGTGAGAGCTGGGCATGCTCGAGGGCCTCGCGCTGGGCCCGGAAGGCCACGTCACCCAGGCGCGGACCACGCGGCTCGAACGCAGCACGCTCGTCGCGGCGCGGACCCCGCGCCTCGCGGCCCGCATCGCCCAAACGCCCGCCGTCACGCCCTGGTGGACGGCCACCGTCACGGCGCTCGCCGAAGCGGCCACCGCGGCGCTCGTCGCGCACCGGTTCGGCGTGTTTGGCGCCAGGCCGGTCGTCACCGCGCACGGCCACCACGGGCCGGGCCGGGCGCGGGGCCGCAGCCGGCGCCGAAGCGGCCTCTGGCACCGGCTCGGCAGTCACTTCCTGCGCACCGTTTGCTTCGTTTTTGATAGCACCTTCTTCAGAAGCAGCAAGGGCTGACGCTGGTTTTTCCTCATGCTCCTCGGCCACTGAAGCCGCCTGGGCCTGGCCCTTGAGCGCCGCGTCCAGGGCCGCCATGGCGGCCCGGATCTGCTGGGCGTCGCCGCTGGCGTTGGCCGCTTCCAGGGCCTTGGCCGCCTCCAGCACAGCACGGTCATGCTGGCTCACGGCAGCGGCCGACTTTTCACGCTCGGCGCTCTTGCGGTGGAAGGCTTCGTCGATGGGTTTGCGGAACGCGTCCCAGAGCTTTTGCTCCTGCTTGCGGTCCAGCGGCACGCTCTGTGCCTCGGCCTGCCAGCGCTGCTGCAGCGCCTTGACGGCGTCGATGCGCAGGGCCGGGGCCGCACCCAGGCTGCTGGCTTCGTCGATCAGGGCCTGGCGCCGGGCCAGGCTGGCTTTTTGCGCCTGCTCGATCGGGCCGTGAGCGGCGCTGATGGCCTGCTTCCACAACGGCTGCAGCTCGGCAAAGGCCTTCTCGCTCAGGTGGCCGGCCTCGCGCCAACGGTCGGCAAACTGGTGCAGCGCGCGGTTCACGGCCTTCCAGTCGCTGTCCTGCTGGTGCGCCTCGGTCCAGGCCTTGACCTCCTCGATCAGGGCCAGGCGCTTGGCTTTGTGTTCGGCGGCGTCGGCCCGCACCTTGTCGAGCCAGGCCTCGACCACTTTGTGGGCCTGGTTGCAGGCGTCGTCGAAACGCTTCCACAGCCCATGGTTGGGCACCCCACCCTGGTCGGTCTGTTTCCACTGCTCACGCAGGGCACGCAGGGTCTCCTGCATCTTGCGCCCCCCCAGGGCCGCCCCCTCGGGGCGCTTCAGCAGGCCCTCGGCCTTGACCACCAGCTCCTCGCGCAACTGGTCGGCGCGCCAGCGCTGCCAGCCTTCGAGCTCACCGGCCGCCCCCAGGGCGGTGTGGGCACGGCCGTCGAGCCCACGGTCGATCAGGTGACCATGCTCCTTGAGGGCGTTGCGCAGGCCGGCGGCGGCACCGGCGCTGGCCTTGCCATGGCCCTCGGCCACCTCCAGCTCGAGCTTAGCCAGGGCCTCGGTCACAGCCTGGGTGGCAGCAGCCACCTGCTCCGGGTCGCGTGCCGGCTTGGCGGGCTTGGGCGCCAGGGCGGCCACGGCTTCGCCACGCGTGGCGCGCAACTCGTCGGCCCACAGCGGCACTTGCGGCAAGGCCGCGGCCGGGTCGGCGGCGGCCGCCTGGGCCTGGGCCAGGGCTGCGCGGAATGCCTCCCAGACCACGCTGAGCTGGGCGCCCGAGGCCTCGAGCAGCGGCGGGAACTTGGCATCCGCGCTCGGCCAGTTCGGGTTCTCCGGCAGGCCAGCGGCCTGCACCTGCCAATGGCCCACGTCGCTGGCCAGGGCCTCGGCGGCGGCCAGGGCGTCCTGCCAGCCCTTGGTGGACAACACCTCGATGCGCTGGGCCAGCAGCACGGCGGCCTCACGCTGGACCTGGACCTGGTGCTGCAGGTCTTCGATGCCCTTCACCCGTTCGGCCATCTGGGCCTTGAGGGTGGACAGCGGCTCGCGGCTCAGCGGAGCGCCGGCTTTGGCCGCGTCACGCTGCCAGGCCAGGGCATCGGCAATGTTCAGCCGCACGGCCGTCAGCAGGGCCTGGCCCTTCTCGGCCCATTCGGCGGCAATCGCGTCCTGGTTGCGCGCGCGCTTGATTTCGTCGAGCTTCTCACGCAGGGGTTTGGCCGCCCCTTTGTCCTTGACACTGAGCTCGCGGAACACCTCGTGCATCAGTTCGGTGCTGGGCCCGCTGGTCAGCCAGTCGCGGATGCGGGCGGCCCGCTCGCCCGAGGTCGGGGCCGAGAAGGCACCGCCGGTCAAGGCGTCGAGTTGCTGCGGGTCATGGGGTTTGCTGGCTTGGGTCACGTCGGGCATGGGGCTGGATTGAAAAGCGGCCGCGCAAGGCGGCAAAAGGGTATTTTCGCCGGGTTTGGCACCCGATTCGAGCCACCCCCCTAATCTGGCAGGCCACAAGGCATGAACGGCACGCCCCACAACACCCGCATCTTCCCAAAAGAAAGCCCGGTGACGGCCTTGAACCGACACCGGGCTTGACGGCGGATTCATCATCCCTTGCCGTCGGGGTTGCAGTCAGGGGAGCGATGCCCCGACCCGCAATGGAAGCAATGGATTGCTCCCAGGAAGTGCCGATGTGACCCCACTGACGTCGGGCAGTGACCGGCAACAGTGCCTGTGATCCACAGGCATAGCCACTGTACGACGGTGGCACAGGCCTGACCAGCCGGTTTTTTCAATGGCCGCTCATCATGCCATTGACAACCTTGGCTTGACGGCACACGGTTTCCACGCCCCACCGCTCACAAACCAAAATGAATAAAGAATAGAATTTTTATTCTTGACTAGATATTAGAAGTCCCCCTAGAATGCCGGCATCCCTAGGGATTACCCCAACCCCGCTGCCGACCCCGGCTAAGCCAAGTTGCCTCTACCCGCCTCTGGCGGTGGCACTTGGTGGCGTACCAATCCAAGCAAGGGCCGCACACAGGACACCAAGGCGTCCTGTGCTCGGCCTTCGCGCAGAAAGGAAGTGCTATGACAGCGTTAGGAAAGATCAGCCAGGGCGTGCGCGTGTTTGCGTCGGACGTCGCCAACGGCTTCTTTGAGATCTCGCACAACGGATTTGCCCTGCTGGGCCTGACCGTTGCCTTTGCGGCGATCACCCTGACATTTCGGCCCGACTTGCGTCAGGCCGGTGAATCGAAACTCATGGGCTGGCTGCATTCGCGCCACGAAGTGGTGACCGGCATGGAAGTCGAACCCGACGCCATCGACCGCGCCACGGCCGCCAACCCGCAACACCTGCCCAAGGCGCAGGCGGCTGTGGCCTACTGGCTCAGCAAAAAATACCGGGTGGCCCCGGAACCCATCAGTGCGCTGGTGGCCGAGGCCTACCGTGTGGGCGACCGCGCCCGGCTTGAGCCCACCCTGATCCTGGCCATCATGGCCATCGAGTCGGGCTTCAATCCGTTCGCACAAAGCTCGGTGGGTGCCCAGGGCCTGATGCAGGTCATGACCCGCGTGCATGGCGAGAAGTACGACAACTTTGGCGGCGCCTTTGCCGCATTCGACCCAGTCAGCAACCTGCGGGTGGGTGTGCGGGTGCTGCAGGACTGCATCACCCGGGCCGGCTCCATCGAGGGCGGGCTGCGCTACTACGTGGGTGCGGCCAACATCGAGGACGACGGTGGTTATGCCGTCAAGGTGCTGGCCGAGCGCAGCCGCCTGCAGCAGGTGGCCCAGGGCCACAGCGTGCCGGTGTTCAACGCTCCTATCGCCTCCGTCCCCGCACCCGCTGCCCGCGGCATCCCGGTGGTGGCCCCGGCCAAGGAACCCAGCCCGGAGTTGATGCCTGGCCGCAGCCCCCCCTCTTCCGCTGCCGCGGACAAGATCGCCAGCCTGTCCCTGCGCTGAACAACCGGGGCGGCCCCATTGCCAGGGCTGTCCGTAGGCTACACTTGAGGGGTGCGCAACTGGCGATAGGCGCCGTGGCCCTGCCAAAGGCCACGCCGCGCTGACGTGGACGATTGCAGGGCCTGCGCGGCCCTCACAAACCACTGGGAAGTGCACCGCCCTGGACCGGCCTGAACGGCTGCCACCGGGTGATCCGCCGTTCGCCTGGGCAGCCCTTGTTTCTATACAGGGACCATCGTCTTTTCAGGACTGCCACCATGTACCAGCGCCACATCCTCATTGAGCAAACCGATCCCGAACTCTGGGCCGCCATCCAGGCCGAGAATGCCCGCCAGGAACACCACATCGAGCTGATCGCCAGCGAAAACTACGCTTCGCCGGCCGTCATGGCCGCCCAGGGCACGCAGCTCACCAACAAATACGCCGAAGGCTACCCGGGTCGCCGCTACTACGGCGGCTGCGAGCATGTGGATGTGGCCGAGCAGCTGGCGATCGACCGCGTCAAGCAGCTGTTCGGTGCCGATTGCGCCAACGTACAGCCACATTGCGGCGCATCGGCCAACGAGGCCATCTTCCTGGCCTTCCTGAAGCCCGGCGACACCATCATGGGCATGAGCCTGGCCGAAGGCGGCCACCTGACCCACGGCATGGCGCTGAACATGAGCGGCAAGTGGTTCAATGTGGTCAGCTACGGCCTGAACGACAAGGAAGAGATCGACTACGACGCCATGGAGCGCAAGG
>CAZKDU010000043.1:0-11269 GCA_964551485.1 uncultured Burkholderiaceae bacterium | reverse complement strand
TCTGCTCGGGCCGGCCGTCCACCGTGATGCGCTCCTGGCGCACCAGGATCTCGGGCGAGGCGCCCACCACCTCGAAGTCGCCGAAGTGGTAGTGGTACATGTAGGGGCTGGGGTTGAGCGAGCGCAGCACGCGGTACAGGCTCAGCGGTGGCGCGGTGAAGCGCTTGCTGATGCGCTGGCCCACCTGCACCTGCATGAAGTCGCCGGCGGCAATCAGCTCCTTGGCGCGCAGCACGGCCGCCAGGTAATCGTCCTTGGCGAAGCCGCGCTCGGCCGGCTGGCTGGCGCAGGGCGCGGTGGACGGCGCCACCACCGCCTGGCGCAGGCGTTCCTTGAGCTCGGCCAGGCGCGCCTGGGCCTGGGCGTAGGCGCCGGGCTGGCCCGGGTCGGCGTAGACAATCAGGGAGAGCTTGCCGGCCAGGTTGTCGATCACCGCCAGCTCCTCGCACTGCAGCAGCAGGATGTCGGGGCAGCCCAGGGCGTCGGGCGGGCACGTGGCCTCCAGCTTCTTCTCGATGTAGCGCACCGTGTCGTAGCCGAAGTAGCCGGCCAGGCCGCCGCAGAAGCGCGGCAGGCCCGGGCGCAGCGCCACCTTGAAGCGCTGCTGGTAGGCGGCGATGAAGTCCAGCGGGTTGCCGCCGGACGTCTCCACCACCTGGCCGTCGCACACCACCTCGGTGCGCGCGTCGGCGCCGAAGCCGCTGGCGCGGATGAAGCGGCGCGCCGGCAGGCCGATGAAGCTGTAGCGGCCGAAGCGCTCGCCGCCCACCACCGACTCCAGCAGGAAGCTGTAGCGCCCGCCGTCCTGCACGTGGGCCAGCTTGAGGTAGAGCGACAGCGGGGTTTCGAGGTCGGCCAGGGCCTCGGCGGTCAGGGGAATGCGGTTGTAGCCCTGGCTGGCCAGGTCGTTGAATTCGGATTCGGTCATCACGGAGGAGCCTCCAGCTCGGGCGGGCGTTGCGCGCGGCGCGCCCTGTTCATTCGGAAGAAAGACGATGGCCGGGGCCGCGGGGGTCCACCGGCGTCAGGCCAAGGCCGCCGTGTTGGCAGGGCCGTCAGCCACGCACACGCAGCGGCCGGCGCCAGGGCCAGGCTCCCCGGTCGCTGCAACCTGTGCTGGTGATGCGGTGAATGAACATGGACAAAGTTTAGCAAAGCTTTGTGGCGGCGCAGCAGGGCCGGGCGCCCCCGCCGGCCTGGCCGCTGGCGCACCGGCCTGGCCCGACCCACTGGCCACGGCCGCGACCACGGGCGCCGCGCGGGAACGCCCCGCCGCTACAGCGGCAGCTGGTCGATGCGGTCGATGAAGCCGTCGGCGTCCACCGCGCGGACCGGCTCGCCGTGGTTGTAGCCGTAGGTGACCAGCCAGACCGGGCAGCCGGCCGCGCGCGCGGCCTGGGCGTCGTTGCTGGAGTCGCCCAGCATCAGGGTGCGCGGCGGGGCGCTGCCCAGCAGCGCGCAGGTGGACAACAGGGGCAGCGGGTCGGGCTTCTTGCGCGCGAACGCGTCACCGCCCAGCACCTGCTTGAAAAACCCGTCCAGGCCCTTGGCGCACAGCAGGTCCTGGGCGAACCCGGTGGGTTTGTTGGTCAGGCAGGCCAGTGGCAGGCCGTGCGCGCGCAGCCGCTCCAGCCCTTCGCGCGCGCCCGGGTAGAGCGCCGAGTGCTGGCCGTTGATGCGCTGGTAGTGGTGCTGGTAACGGGCCCAGGCCGCTTCAAATTCGATAGCACTCACATCAGTTCCGGCAAGGGCCAGCACGCTTTTGATCAAGTGCTCCGAGCCTTTGCCGACGAGCCGCTCGACGCGCGGGCGGTCCAGCGCGGGCAGGCCCAGGTCGGCCAGCATGGCATTGAGGGCGACCACGAAGTCGCCCAGGGTGTCGACCAAGGTGCCATCCAGGTCGACCATGGCGGCGTCCCAGGCCAGGGAAGTCAAACGCGTCGGGTTCACGGCCATCATCAGCTCATCTGAAACAAAGCGCCCGACTGTAGCGTGTCGCGCCATCGTCATCGCCGGCGCACGCGCCCCGGCACCACATTCTCAGTGCCTCAGTGCGCACCGGCCTTGCGCAGCACCGCCGAGGCCCGGCCGTAGCCGCGCCGGTGCCAGGCCGGCAGCTCGGCCGAGGGGTGCTGGGCCAGGAAGGCGCCCTCGGCTTCGTGCTGAGCCAGCACCTGGTGGATGAAGTCGATGAACAGCCGCGCGCGCGGGCTGTGGCGCGCACTGGCCCGGTACAGCAGGTTGATCGGCGGGCCACCCTGGACCTCCCAATCGCGCAGCACCGGCACCAGCTGGCCGCTGCGCACCGCCTGGCGTGTGGTCACCTCGTTGAAGCGGCCCACGCCCTCCCCGCGCAGCACCGCCGCCAGCACCAGCTCGCGCGCATTGCTCGACAGCCAGCCGCGCACGGTCACGGCGCGGCGCTCCTCGCCGCGCGCGAACTCCCAGACATCGATCACGATGCCCGCGGGGTTGCGCATGGTCAGGCAGTCGTGGCGCGTTAGCTCGGCCGGGTCATCGGGCACGCCGCAGCGACCCCAGTAGCCGGGCGTGGCCATGACCAGGCTGCGCGTCATGCCCAACTTGCGGTGCACGTGGTCACCCGTGGCCTCGGGCCAGCCGTGCAGCAGCAGGATTTCGGCCGACTGCGCATCGGCGTCGCCGAGGCGGTGCACGGTGCGCAGGTCGAACTGCAGGTCGGGGTAGCGCGCCCGGAACAGCGGCAGGGCCGGCAGCAGCACGTGATGAACCAACTGTTCATGCGCGGCCACCGCCAGCGTGCCCGAGGGCCGCAACTGCGCGTGCTGCATGAGGTCTTCGGCCGCGCCCAGCTCCTCCAGCACGGCGCGGCAGCTGTCCAGGTAATCGGTGCCGCTCGGCGTCAGGCGCACCCCCTGAGCATGCCGCTCCAGCAGGCTGGCGCCCAGTGAATGCTCGAGCGCCACCACCAGCTTGTGCACCGCCGGCACGCTGACCTCGTGGCGCCGGGCGGCGCCGGCAAAGCTGCCGGTCTCGGCCGCCGCGACGAAATACTGGATGGCGCGCAACTTGTCCATGACCGCCCCCGCGTTAACCCATGGTTGATGGGCCATTGTGCCACTGGCATATCCCCGCGGCGCGGCGCGGCTCCTACAGTAGAGGCCATCCGCCAGGCCTTCGCCCTGGTTCCGCCACCCTGGTGTTCCCGGAGGCCCACGATGCAGCCCACCACCCCCCTCGCCCGTTTCCTCACCCGCCGCCTGGCCACCGCGCTGCTGCTGCTCGCGCCGGCGTGGTGGCCAGCCCAGGCCGGCGCCGACTTTCCCACGCGGCCCCTGCGCATCGTGGTGCCCACGCCCGCCGGCGGCCCCTCGGACACAGTGGCCCGGCTGGTGGCCCAGGGCCTGTCGGCCCAGCTCGGCCAGCCGGTCGTGGTGGACAACAAGGCTGGCGCCAGCGGGGCCATTGCCGCCCAGGAGGTGGTGCGCAGCCCGGCCGACGGCCACACCCTGCTGTGGGCGCAGTCGTCGATGGCCGGCCTGCCACTGGTGCAAAAAGGCACGCCCTACCGCGACCTGGGTGAGCTGGCCCCGGTCTGCGGCACCGTGGCCTTCGGCTACGCCCTGTTCGTCAGCAACCACCTGCCCGTGCACAGCATCGCCGAGCTGGCGGCTTACGGGCGTGCCCACCCCGGCCAGCTCAACTACGCCACCGGCACCCTGAGCGAGCACATGTTCGCCGTCCACGTGCTCCAGGCCGTGGGCGTGCAGGCCACGCGCGTGCCCTACAAGGGGGGCGCGCAGCTCATGCCCGACCTGATCAGCGGCGTGGTGCAGCTGAACTTCGGCCCCATCGTCAGCGGGCTGCAACACGCCCAGGCCGGCAAGCTGCGCCTGCTCGCCACCGTGCAGCCGGGCCGCGGCCGCCTGCTGCCCACGGTGCCCACGCTGACCGAGCTGGGCATCGCCACCGACCGGCTGCCCACCTGGAACGCGCTGTTCGCCCCGCCCACCACGCCCACCGCCGTGACCGAGCGGCTCGCCGCGGCCGTGGGCGTGGCGCTCAAGGCCCCGGCCGTGCAAGCGCTGCTGGCCCAGCAGGGGGCGGTCGCGCTGGGTGGTGGCCCTGGGGAGCTGGCAGCCACAGTGCGGTCGACCACGGGCACCTGGCAGGCCTTCGTGCGCGAGCACAACATCCCGCAGGAATGAGCCTTGCCCTCGCACCCGACCCCGACGGTCGGCGCCCACGACCAGACCCTGCCCACAACCCCCATGAGCCCATCGCCCGCCACGGCCGCAGAGGCTGCGGCCGTGCACCGGCTGGTCGAGTCGATCGTCTCGTGCTGGCGCACCCAGGCCCTGCACGTGGCCGTGCGCCTGGGACTGCCCGACGCACTGGCCCCGGCCCCACAGCCTGGGCCCGCGCTGGCCCAGGCCCTGGGCTGTGATGCCGATGGCCTGACGCGCCTGCTGCGCGCCCTGTGCAGCCTGGGCGTGTGCACCGAAGACCCGGGTACCCACCGCTTCGCCCTGACCCAGGCTGGCCGCCGGCTGTGCCGCGACGGCGGCGGTGCCGGCCCCAGCCTGCGTGCCCTGGCGCTCTGGTGGGGTGGGCCGCTGTGGCCGGTGTTCGGCGCGCTGGAGCACAGCGTGCGCACCGGGCAGAGCGCGCGCCAGCAGCTGACCGGCCAAGCCGGCTACAGCCACCTGGACCAGGACGACGGCAGCGCCGACCTGTTCCATGCGGCCATGCAGGCCCTGACCGCCCTGGTCCTGGACGACCTGGTGCGCCTGCCCTGCTGGCCGCCCACCCGCACCTGAGTGCCTGCATCCTGGACCTGCCCCGCGCCGGGCCCGGGGCGCGCGCACGGATCTCCCAGGCTGGGCTGGACAGGCGCTGCCACTTCGAGGCCGGCAGCTTCTTCGAGGCCCTGCCGTGCGGCGCCGATGTGTACGTACTCAAAAGCATCCTGCACAACTGGGACGACGCCCGCTGCGCCACGCTGCTGGCGCGCTGCCGCGAGGCCGCGCCAGCCGGGGCAACCCTGCTGCTGGTCGAGCGCATCCGCCCCCCGGCACTGCGGCCGACCGCGCGCGATGAGGCTGTGGCCCGGACCGACCTGAACATGCTGGCCGGCCTGGGTGGGCGCGAGCGCAGCGAGGCGCACTACCACCAGCTGCTGCAGGCCGCAGGCTTCGTGCCCGGCGACACCACCGACACAGGCTTCGAGTTCAGCGTGATCGCGGCGCAGGCCTGACGCCCCCTGCGCTCAGACCGGCTGCTCGGCCTGGCTCAGGATCGGCGGCGCGCTGGCAATGCCGTTGGACCAGGCCCAGAATGCCAATTCAAAGTCGGTGTTGAGTGAGAGCTTGGTCTTGATCTGGCTCAGGTAGTTGCTCACGGTCTTGCTGCTGATGCCCATGGTCACGGCCGTGGCGTCCAGCGTGTGCCCTTCGGCCAGCAGGCGCACCACGTCGAGCTCGCGCGGACCGAGCTGCTGGATGGCGCTGGCCGCGCCGTGGCCCAGGAACTGCGGCAGCGACTGCAGGATGTCGGGCGACAGGAAGATCTGCCCGCGCAGCACATGCTGCACCGCCGTCACCAGGGTCTGCGGGTCGCTCGACTTGGTCACGTAACCACGCGCCCCCAGGCGCAGGGCTTGCGCGGCCACACTCGGGCTGTCGTGCATGGACAGCACCAGTACCGGCAGCTGTGGCCAGCGCACGTTGACGCGGCGCAGCAGGTCCAGGCCGCTCTTGCCGGGCAGGCTGGCGTCGAGCACCAGCAGGTCGCAGCCCTGGCGCTGCAGCAACAGGTAAGCCTCGTCGGCATTGCCGCACTCGCCAACGATGGACAGCTCGGCCTCCGACTCCAGGAATCGGCGGTAGCCAGAGCGCACCACGGCGTGGTCGTCCACAAGGATCAAGGTTTTCATAGGTGGGCGTTGCGTGGCGTCAGCGTGCATGCGCATGCATGCTCGCGATGCCCCAGCACAGATTCGACCACGAAGCCCCTGGTTTGCCCCCTCCACCCTTCTGACATTGGGAAATTTTCCCTGTCCGTCTCGGGAAATTGTCGCAAGACAGCCCTCCGGGGGGCCTCACAGAATGCCTGACCTTGCACCCCCATGGGGCACAAGGGGAGGGCAGGCGCCGCATGGCGGTGCGTGCTCAAGGAGACCTGAGTAGACAACCAAGGATGAGGTAAACAACCATGAACCTGAGACCACCATCACCACGCGCAGGCCGTCACCTGCCTTCACTGATCGCCCCGGCCCTGCTGGCCCTGTTCGCGCTCACGCCCACGGCGCATGCCGCCAAGACCGTGTCCTGGGACGACATCGTCAACGACGACAAAACCCCGGGCGACGTGCTCAGCTACGGCCTGGGCATGAAGGCCCAGCGCCACAGCCCCAGCACCAAGATCAACACCAAGAACGTGGCCAACTTGGTGCCGGCCTGGAGCTTTTCCTTCGGCGGCGAAAAGCAGCGCGGCCAGGAAGGCCAGGCCCTGGTGCACGACGGCGTGGTCTACGTCACCGCGTCGTACTCGCGCTTCTATGCGCTGGACGCGCGCACTGGCAAGCGCCTGTGGCAGTACGAACACCGCCTGCCCGACGACATCCGCCCCTGCTGCGACGTGGTCAACCGCGGCCCGGCCATCTACGGCAACAAGGTGTACTTCGGCACGCTGGACGCCGGCATCGTGGCCCTGAACAAGGACACCGGCAAGGTCGAGTGGAGCAAGAAGTGGGGCGACCACAAGATCGGCTACACCATGACCGGCGCCCCCTTCATCGTGAAGGACCAGAAGTCGGGCAAGGTGCTGCTGGTGCATGGCTCCTCGGGCGATGAATTTGGCGTGGTCGGCTACCTGTTCGCACGCGACCCCGAGACCGGCGAAGAGGTCTGGGCCCGCCCCATGGTCGAAGGCCACATGGGCCGGCTGAACGGCAAGGACAGCACGGTCACGGGCGACGCCAAGGCCCCGAGCTGGCCGCGCGACAAGGACGGCAAGCTGGTCGATGCCTGGAACCACGGCGGCGGCGCGCCCTGGCAGACCGCCAGCTTCGACGTGGAAAAGAACATGGTGGTCATCGGCACCGGCAACCCGGCGCCGTGGAACACCTGGGCCCGCACCAAGGAAGGCGACGACCCGCGCAACTGGGACAGCCTGTTCACCTCGGGCCAGGCCTATGTGGACGCCAGCACCGGCGAACTCAAAGGCTTCTTCCAGCACACCCCCAACGACGCCTGGGACTTCTCGGGCAACAACTCGGTGCTGCTGTTCGAGTACAAGGACCCGAAGACCGGCAAGCAGGTCAAGGCCTCGGCCCACGCCGACCGCAACGGTTTCTTCTTCGTGACCGACCGCGAGAAGCTGGCCAGCGGCGCCGGCTACCCCAACAAGCCAACCGCCCTGCTCGGCGCCTACCCGTTCGTGGACGGCATCACCTGGGCCAAGGACTTCGACCTGAAGACTGGCAAGCCCAACATCGTGGCCGGCCAGCACCCGCCCAAGCCAGCCCCCGGCGCTGACAAGGGCGAGTCCATCTTCGTGTCGCCGCCATTCCTGGGTGGCACCAACTGGATGCCGATGAGCTACAGCCCGGCCACCGGCCTGTTCTACATCCCGGCCAACCACTGGGCCATGGACTACTGGGCCGAGAACGTGACCTACAAGGCCGGCGCCGCCTACCTGGGCCAGGGCTTCCGCATCAAGCGCCTCTACGACGACCACGTGGGCACGCTGCGCGCCATGGACCCGCTGACCGGCAAGATCGCCTGGGAGCACAAGGAGAAGTTCCCGCTGTGGGCCGGCACGCTCACCACCGCCGGCGGCCTGCTGTTCACCGGCACCTCCGACGGCTATGTGAAGGCCTTCGACGCCAAGAACGGCAAGGAACTGTGGAAGTTCCAGACCGGCTCGGGCGTGGTGTCGGTGCCCGTCACCTGGGAACTGGACGGCGAGCAGTACGTCGGCATCCAGTCTGGCTACGGCGGCGCGGTGCCGCTGTGGGGTGGTGACATGGCCGAACTGACCAAGCAGGTCACCCAAGGGGGATCGATGTGGGTGTTCAAGCTGCCCAAGCAGCAGGTGGCTGGCCGCTGAGCGGCTGAGCCACGGTCCGGGCAGGTGTGGCTCAGGCCTGCCCGGGCCTTTGGTGTCTTCTCATGTTCTGCAGCCGCCTCGCTTGTGACACTGCCCATCCCATGCCCCACCCCACCTTCTGGCGCCTGGTGGCGCCTTTCAGCCTGCTGCTGCACAGCGGCTTGCCCGCGCAAGCCAATGACACGGCCACCGCGGCGTTCGAGCCATTGGTCATCAACGGCTGCCCCATTTGGCCCTACACCCGCTGCCCGGGCGCCGACCTGCGCCACGCCGACCTGTCGGCCAAGGACCTGGCCGGGGCCGACCTGCGCGGCGCCCAGCTGGCGCGCGCCGACCTGCGCGTGGCCAACCTGGCCGGGGCCAACCTCGATGGCGCCGACCTCACCGCCGCACGCATGGGCAAAGTCAACGCACCTGCGGCCACCTTTCGCGGTGCCAAGCTGGTGGGGGCCGACCTCGAACACGGGCGCTTGATGCGCACCGACTTCAGCAATGCCGACCTCACAGGCGCCAGCCTGGAGATTGCGCGCCCTAATTTCGCATGGTTCATCAACGCCCGGTTGACCAACGCCAACCTGCAGGAGGCCAAGTTCAATGCCGTCAATCTCCAGAACGCCAACCTCGAAGGGGCCCTGCTGCGCTACACCATCTTCCCCGACTCGTTCTTTGAAGGCTGCATTGGCTGCCCCAAGGATTGGTGACACCATGGCACTGACAACACGGTGGACAGCCATGGCCCTCACAGCACTGATGGCCATCAGCGCGCCCCGCTGGGCCCAAACCGCCAGCCCCATGCCCGACCTGTCGCCTTTGCCCGGCCTGGGCTCGGCAACACAACCTCGCAATCCCTACCGCGGCAACCCGCAAGCCGCAAGGATTGGCAAAGAGATCTACGACGCCCATTGCCTGCGCTGCCACGGCCCCGACGCCTCCGGCAAAGGACCTGGGGCCAACCTGCAATTGGTGGGCAAGTTTTGCCGGCGCATCACCGACGCCGCGCTCCAGCAGCGCTGCGAGGCGGACGCCGACCACTTCTTCATGCAGTCCGTGCTCGAAGGCAAGGTGCGGCTGGACCACCGCTACATGCCGGCGTGGAAAGACCTGCTGCCGCAGGAAGCCATCTGGGCAGTGCGCAGCTACGCAGAGACCGCAGGTGCGCCAAAGAAATGAGGCCGTGCGCCGGTGTGGCCACGCCAGCGCAGGGGACATGCCACAGATGCCGTGGAGCGTTCAGCACAAGGCTCTGTGGAAAAAAGGGAACCTGCTGGGAACAGGATGGGCATGGGTGCCGTGTATCGATCGGGACACAACGCCCGGAGGTCCTCAAGCCTGAGGCCCCTGGAAAGGCATCCCAAGGCACCGCAGATCACCCGACCGGGCCAACCGGGGCTGCCTAGAATGCGGCAACACGCCCCGCCAGAGCGGGCTTCACCGCCACCCGCATGCCCACCCCACCCTACCCCGTGCTGCTGGCCTCGCACCAGCTCCGTTTCGATGCCGAGCCCGGCATGACCCTGCTGGAGGCCGCCGAGCGTGAAAAGGACATCCGCTTTTCCAGCCGCACCAGCGGGGCCTGCCGCACCTGCATCGCCCGGCTGCAGAGCGGGCAGGTGCACTACGAAATGGACTGGCCGAGCCTGAGCAAGGAAGAAAAGCGCGACGGCTACATCCTGCCCTGTGTGGCCTACCCGGACAGCCCGCTGGTGTTCTCGCTGTGACCAGGGTGGGCCCGGGCCGCGGTGGCTCGCCTCAGGGCGGCCGGCCGGGTGATGGCGGCAGGAACCGGCCCGAGGGCCGGCCTGCGCCGCAGCCCACTCAATTCAGCAGGCCGTAGCGGCTGGCCGGAGCGCCGCTGTCGTCCTGCAGAGGCTCGTCGGGTGCGGCGTCCACACCGGCGTCGTAGGCCTCTTGGTCGGCGTTCTTGAAGGGGATCAGGGGTTTGTCCAGCGGATGGCATTCGCGGTGATGCAGGCTGCGCAGTTGCTCGCTGCGTTCCATGGCCTGCAGCACCAGCTCGGGTTCGAGCATCATGCTGAAGGGGTTGAGGGGCATGTGTCCGGTGTTCATCGCGTGGTTCCTTGTTTGACGCCCATCGGTGATGGGATGGCTCCACTGTAGATCGATGCTTTGGGTTTTTGAGTCAGCCGCGGGCTAGACCTGCTGTCAGGCAGAACCTGACAACCTGCCAGGGGATCGGAAGCCCGCCAGCGCGGCGACTGCGCCGGGTCCACCACCGCAACCACTCCTTTTTTCATAGCACTGCAGGGTCATGCGGCAAGGGCCACTGTGGGCTCCAACGCAAGCCCGCGGTGGTCTGCAAGAATGTGGGCAACAACCGGTCCACCATGCCCAGCCTGCCCCCCTTCATCGCCCCCACCCGTTTCACCGACGCGGCCGCTGCCCTGGCCCAGGTCCAGGCCATCTACGGCGCCAGCGTGGCGCACCTGCGCGAAGCCATGCAGCGCTTCGTGGCCGGCGAGCCCCTGCCCGGCCAGGCCTCGGCCGGGCAGGCGCCGCCGCGCGTGCGCGCCTGCTACCCGTTCGTGCGTGTGCACACCGACACCGTGGCGCGCGCGCCCAGCGCCGACCGGCGCCTGAGCTACGGCTTCGTGGCCGGCCCCGGCCGCTACGAGACCACCCTGACCCGGCCCGACCTGTACAGCGAGTACTACCTCGAGCAGTTCCAGCTGCTGCTGCAGAACCACGGCGTGGCGCTGGAGGTGGGCACCAGCACCCAGCCGATGCCGGTGCACTTCTCGTTCGCCGAGCACGACCACATCGAGGGCGCGATGAGCGCCGAGCGCCGCCTGCTGATGCGCGACGTGTTCGACCTGCCCGACCTCGCCGCCATGGACGACGGCATCGCCAACGGCACGCACCGCCCCGGCCCGGGCGAGCCCGAGCCGCTGGCGCTGTTCACCGCGCCGCGCGTGGACTACTCGCTGCACCGGCTGCGCCACTACACCGGCACCGCGCCCGACCACTTCCAGAACTTCGTGCTGTTCACCAACTACCAGTTCTACATCGACGAGTTCGTGCGACTGGGCCACGAAGCCATGCGCGACCCGGCCAGCGAGTACCGGGCCTTCGTGGAGCCGGGCAACGTGCTCACGCGCCGCGCCGGCCTGCCGCCCGGGCCCGGCGATGCCCTGGGGCTGGCGCCGCCGCGCCTGCCGCA
>CAZKDU010000042.1:11294-11541 GCA_964551485.1 uncultured Burkholderiaceae bacterium | reverse complement strand
GTGCGCCGGGCCATGGCGATCCAGCTCATCATCAACCGCGAGTGGGGCCTGGCCAAGAACGAGAACCCGAACCAGGGTGCCTTCATCGTCGAGGAGCTGACCGAGCTGGTGGAAGAAGCCGTGCTGGCAGAGTTCGAGAAGATCGCCGAGCGCGGCGGCGTGCTGGGTGCGATGGAGACCGGCTTCCAGCGCGGTAAGATCCAGGAAGAGAGCATGCATTACGAGATGCTCAAGCACACCGGCGAGT
>CAZKDU010000042.1:9674-11266 GCA_964551485.1 uncultured Burkholderiaceae bacterium | reverse complement strand
GGCGTCAACACTTTCCGCAACCCCAAGGCCGCCGAGGCCCCTGAGCACATTGAGCTGGCCCGCTCCACCGATGAAGAAAAGCAGAGCCAGTTGCAACGTCTGAACGACTTCCATGCGCGCCACGCCGGCCAGTCCCCGGCCATGCTGCAGCGCTTGCGTCAGGCCGTGATCGACAACCACAACGTGTTCGAGGTGCTGATGGACGCCGTGCGTGTCTGCTCGCTCGGCCAGATCACCAGCGCCCTGTTCGAAGTCGGCGGCCAGTACCGCCGCAACATGTGAGCGGCCAATGACCTCGTCGCTGTCCGCCTTCACGCAGGCCAAACAATTCCTGCTCGATCACCGCACCGACTACGAGACCGCTTACACCGGATTTGCGTGGCCAAAGCTCGATCAATTCAACTGGGCCCTCGATTACTTCGACCACCTGGCGCACGGCAACGACGCCCCGGCGCTGTGGATCGTTGAAGAAGACGGCCGCGAGGAAAAGATCAGCTACGCCCAGATGGCGGCGCGCTCCAACCAGGTGGCCAATTGGCTGCGTGGCTTGGGCGTGCAGCGCGGCGACCGCGTGCTGCTGATGCTGGGCAACGAGCGGCCGCTGTGGGAAACCATGCTGGCCTGCTTCAAGCTCGGGGCCGTGGTGATCCCGGCCACCACCTTGCTGGTGCACGACGACCTGCTGGACCGGTTTGACCGAGGCCAGGTCAAGCATGTGATAGCCGGGGCCGAGCACGCCCCCAAATTCGCCCAGATTGGCGGTCACTACACCCGCGTGGTCGTGGGGGCGACGGTCGACGGCTGGCGCCCGTTCACCGATGCCTACACGGCGCCCACTGACTTCCAGCCCGATGGGGTGACCCACGCCAGCGACCCGTTGCTGCTGTACTTCACCTCGGGCACCACGTCCAAACCCAAGCTGGTGCTGCACAGCCACCAAAGCTACCCGGTGGGCCACCTGTCCACCATGTACTGGATCGGCCTGCAGCCGGGGGACATCCACCTCAACATTTCCTCACCCGGCTGGGCCAAGCACGCCTGGAGCTGTTTCTTTGCCCCCTGGAACGCCGGGGCCTGCATCTTCATTTTCAACTACGCACGCTTCAAAGCCGAAACCCTGTTGGCCGCGCTGGAGGCCTATGGCGTCACTGTGATGTGCGCCCCACCGACGGTCTGGCGCATGCTGATCCAGGCGGACCTCAAGCCCTGGAAGGTGCGGTTGCGCGAGCTGATTGGCGCAGGCGAGCCACTCAACCCCGAGGTCATTGACCAGGTCCGCGAGGCCTGGGGCATCACCATCCGGGACGGATTCGGCCAGACCGAAACGACCTGCCAGATCGGCAACAGCCCGGGCCAGACGGTGGTGCCGGGCAGCATGGGGCGCCCCATGCCTGGCTACAAGGTGGTGCTGCTCAACGCCGAGGATCAGCCTGACACCGAAGGCGAGGTGTCACTGGACCTGGGCGCGCGCCCGCTGGGCCTGATGCTGGGCTATGACGGTGACGCAGAAAAAACCGCCGACGTGATGCGAGGTGGCCACTACCACACGGGGGATGTGGCACAGCGCAGCGCCGACGGCTACATCACCTACG
>CAZKDU010000042.1:0-9664 GCA_964551485.1 uncultured Burkholderiaceae bacterium | reverse complement strand
GTCGGCCGTGCCGACGACGTGTTCAAGGCCTCGGACTACCGCATCAGCCCGTTCGAGCTGGAGTCGGTGCTGATCGAGCACCCAGCCGTAGCCGAGGCTGCCGTGGTACCCAGCCCAGACCCGGTGCGCCTGGCCGTGCCCAAGGCCTACGTGGTGCTGGCGGCTGGTCATTCACCCGGACCCGCCGTGGCACGCGACATCCTGGCTTTCTGCCGAGACAAGCTGGCCCCTTACAAGCGCATCCGCCGCATCGAGTTCGCGGACTTGCCCAAGACCATCTCCGGCAAGATCCGCCGCGTGGACCTGCGCAAGGCAGAGGTCACGCGGCGCGCGCAAGGGCAGCGTGGGGCCCAGGAGTACTTTGAGGAAGACCTGAGCTGACAACCCATCTGAGCCATCGCCAACCGATGGCTCAGACCGCCTCATGGCTGGGGCACCAACCGCAGCAGCAACGCCCCAACCAATCCCATGGAGGCATAGGCACCGGCCAACGCCAAAGGCAGGCGCAGGCTGAGCCGGGGCCGCTCCACCCAACGGTAGAACAGCCAACCGGCCGCCAGGCCGAGAGCCGCAGCGCACACCAAGCCGATCAGGTTCCATACCGGGTCGCGCCCCCCCCACTCCATCACCACCACCGACACCAACACAGCCATCGGGGTGTGAACCAGGAACACGGAATACGACCGCTCCCCCAGGGCAGCCAGCGCCACCGGAAACCGCCCCACGGAACGCGCCACGGGCAGCGTGACCAGCAAGGCCATCACGCCGGCGGCCACCACCAGGCGCTCCCGCCAGGCCAGGCACAGGGCCAGCGCCACCAAGACCGCCAAGCCCTGCAGCCAGCGCCCACGATCCCGGCTGTGCCGGGCCCAGCACGCCAGAACCCCCAGCCCGTAGGAGCCAAAGAAGTACAACGCGCTCCAATCCAAGGATGCGTCAAGATTGAAGATCGCCAGCGACAACCCGGTGAGCCCCAGCACCAGCCCGCGTGACCACACGCGCGACTGAGTGCCCATGCTTTGCGCGCACCCGAGCAACAGCAAAGTCAGCACAAACAACTGAAAATCGATGGCCACATACCAGGCCCCCGCCAGCAAAGACGGCACGCCCAATACGTCTTGCAACAGCAACCCGTGGGCCAGCAGTTGGCGCCATGTGGGCAGATCGCTCACGCCACCACCCAGCCAAGGGCGGGCCAGGGCATCACAGGCCATGGCCAGCAGCACCGCGGCCACAAACGGCACGGCCAAGCGCAGGTAACGGCGCCAGATCACTGGCCCCAGGGCCATCCCAGACACCAGCACACCCCGTGGCGCCAGGCTCAGCGCAGTGAAGTAGCCACCCAGCACCAGGAAGCCGTGCACAGCCAGCCGGCCATGCTCGAACCAGAAACCCATCAGTCCTGGCACCAAGGCGTGAGCCGCCTCCGGCATGGGACCATAGACCGCCAGATGGTGCAGCACGATGCACAGGCACAGAACGCCCTTGAGAGCGTCAACCCACAGCCAGCGCGATGGTTTCAGTGAGGGGGCATCCATGGACGACAAAGGCAAGCACAAAGCGAGCCCGAAAAGACAAAGCCCTTGAATTCAGAGAAATCAAGGGCTTGAAAATGGTGGCCTGGGGCGGAATCGAACCACCGACACGCGGATTTTCAATCCGCTGCTCTACCAACTGAGCTACCGGGCCAAGAGACTTAGATTATAGCAGGCTCTGGCGGTATTTTTCATGCACACGCCATGAATGGCGAACAACGTTTCAGGAGACGAGGCGCTTGCCGCGCGATAGGTCCACACCGAGCTGCTTGAGCTTGCGGTACAGATGGGTGCGCTCCAGGCCCGTTTTCTCTGCCACCCGGGTCATCGAGCCGGCTTCCTGCGCCAGGTGGTATTCGAAGTAGGCCTTCTCGAATTCGTCGCGGGCATCCCGCAGTGGCTTGTCCAGCTCGAAACGCTGCACCGAAGGAGAGCCTGCATCGGGCAGTGCCTGCACCACGGCTGGGTGGTCCAGATGCGCTTCGCGCCCCTGGGCAGGGATGGGTGACATGGCACGCGCGTTGGGCCCACTGCGTGTCAGCCCCTGCTCCACCGCCTTGAGCAGCTTCTGCAGGGTAATGGGTTTCTCTAGGAATGACAAGGCACCGATGCGTGTGGCCTCGACAGCAGTGTCGATGGTGGCGTGCCCACTCATCATGATGACGGGCATGGTCAGCAACCCAGTGCTGGACCACTCCTTCAGCAAGGTCACGCCATCGGTGTCGGGCATCCAGATGTCTAGCAACACCAAGTCGGGACGGGCACGCGTGCGGGCCTGGCGCGCCTGGGCGGCGTTCTCGGCCAGCTCAACGTTGTGCCCTTCGTCGTTGAGGATTTCCGAGAGCAGGTCGCGGATGCCCAACTCGTCGTCGACCACCAGAATGTTTGCCATGATTGAAGCGCGGTGCCCTCGAGGAAATAGCTGCGTGACCCGGCACTCACGCGCCAGCGTCAGCCGCGAATGATAGCGACACTTGCGCCCCCAGCACGGCACCGTCGGCCAGACGGTTGGTCAGGTCGATGCGGGCACCGTGCTCGTCGGCAATTTTCTTGACCACCGCCAACCCCAGGCCCGTGCCTTTGGATATGGTGGTGACGAAGGGCACGAACGCGCGCTTGAGAATGTGCTCAGGGAATCCAGGCCCGCTGTCTTGCACACGCAGCCTCACCCGCTGGGTGGCTTCGTTCCATCGGGTGGACACCACCACCTCACGCCTCGAATCGGTGGCGTGGAGTTCGCTGGCGTCTTGGGCATTTTGCAGCAGGTTGTGCAGCACCTGGCGCAACTGCTGGGCATCGGCACGCACCGGCGGGCAAAGCGGGTCCAGCTCCTGGCGCACAGGCACTTGGGCGCCTCCCCCTCCATACAACTGCAGCACGTCGGCCACGAGCTCATTGAGGTCCAGGCGCTTGAGATCCGCCGCAGGCAAGCGGGCATAGTCACGGAACTCGTTGACAAGGCGCTTCATGGCATCCACCTGATCCACAATGGTCTTGACCGACTTGACCAGCACCGCCTGCTCCGGCACGTTCAGCTTGGCCATGAGCTTCATCTCCAGCCGCTCGGCCGACAGCTGAATGGGGGTCAGCGGGTTCTTGATTTCATGGGCCAGGCGCCGCGCCACCTCGGCCCAGGCCTGGGCACGCTGAGCCGACACGATGTCCGACACATCGTCGAACACCAGCAGCCTGGCCGCGCCAGGCAGTTCTGCCCCTCGGGCCAACACGGTGACGGCACTGGTCTCCCCCATGCCCCCCACAGGGTGAAGTTCGAACGACTGCTGCCAATGGTCAAACCCATGCTGACCACTGTCGCCCAGAAACTCTTCGAAGCGGGCCTGCACGGCCTCAGCAAACGGGGCCAAGCCCGGCAGGCTGCCCAGCAGGGCATGGGTGTGGGCCGCCAGCGGCACGCGCAGGATGCGTGTCGCCCCGGGATTGGCAGACAGCACATGGCCGCTGGCATCGAGCACGATCACACCCGCCGTGAGGTTGTCCAGGATGGTCTGCAGGTTGGCGCGCGCCGCACTGACCTCCCCCATGCTTTTCTCCACGGCGGCACGGGCCTCGGCCAGCTGTTGCGTCATTTGAGCGAACGAGCGTGTCAGCCCCCCCAGTTCATCGCGCCCGGACAGGGCCATCTTGGGGCTGAGGTTGCCCTCGGCCACCTGGCGGACGCCCTCCGCCAACACCAACAGCGGGCGCACCAACTGGTTGCCCAGCAGCACCGCAAGCAAGATGGCGCCGAACACCGCCAGGAACAGACTCAACGTCAAGGTGCCGATGTACATGCGGCGCAAGCCTTGGCGTGCCAAGGCGCGCTCCTGGTACTCGCGGTTGGCCTCTTGCACTGCGGCCGCGTTGTCCACCAGGGTGGTGGGCAATGCCAGGGTGACCTGCAAGAAACGCGGCTCGTCGAGCAGGCCCAGGTTGCTGCTGGTCACCAGGGCCAGAGCCTTGATGCGGGCCCCGCTGCTTGCGCCCGGGGCAGGCTCGTCAAACCCCTCCACCTGGGTCCAGACCCGCTGACTGCGGGCCAGTCGAAGCTGCTGCACCGAGGGCCGCTCTACCGCCAGCTCGAAGCGCGTGCGACCGGTCTGGCCCGCACTGGCCACAGGCTGACCTGCAGCGCTCCACAACACCACCTCACTGGCCGAGAGTTGGTCACGCAGGCGCTCCAGCGCCAGCCCCATGGTGGCCTCAGACGCGTCGGCCACTTGAGGCACGGCCAGGCGCGTCTTGTTGGCCAGGTCGCTAGACAAGGTGTCGAGTGTCGCGCGCCCCAGACTCAGACCGGCATCGAGCGCCCCCTCGACTTTCACATCAAACCAGCTCTCGATGGAGCGCGACACGAACTGGTAGGACACGACATAAATCAGCAGGCCCGGCACAAAGCCCACCAACGCAAACACCGCCGCCAGCTTGACCAGCAGCCGGCTGCCGAATTTACCCCGGCGCAGGCGTTGGAGCAGGCGAAAAGCCACCCAGGCGATCACCGCCAGCAACAGGCCTGCAATCACCATGTTGAGCACAAACAACCGCGCGTAGTTGCGCTCGTAAAGCTCGCGGTTGTTGGTGGCCTGGGTGAGCAAGAACAGCAGCACCAGACCCATGGCCACCATAGTGGCCACTGCAATCCCCAGGGCCCAGCGTGCGGCCTTGGGACTGCTCAGACGACGCCCTGAAACGCCCGCCCGCCCGGCTGGCTCGCTCACTTGGCCATCTCCATGGACAACCGCTGGTTGCGTGCCAGGGCAATGGTCCACTCGGGCTGGCCGGCCGCACCGATCTGAAACGGCCGCGGCAACTGAGTCATGTCCAGGCGGAACCGGAAGTCCACGTTGTGCCGCGCGTCGGGGTCGACCTCCGTGGCCTCGGCGATCTTCCATCTTGACACCCTCTGGATGGCCGCCAGGGCATCAGCCAGGCTGTCGTAACCCTGCCCCAGGGTCACGCCCAGGCCACTGCCACCAGGGGCGTAGGGCGATACGTTCAGGCGCCAGCGCCGCGTCAAAGGCTGGTAGGCCAGGCGCATGAAACGCGTGGCCATGGTGATGCGCTTGTCATACCAATACCAGCGGTCGCGCAGCAGCTCGGCCTCCGCGACGAACACCATGGGTATGCCCTTGAGCAGGGCATCCTCGACCGTGGCAGAGAGTTCAAAACGCAACTGGGCCGTGAGGTAGACACCATCTTCGGCGCGTTCCAGCCGCAACTGGCTGATTTCAGGAGCGCCATCAGCAGCCCGGGCCTGCGGCGTGGCCCACAGGAGGGCCGTCCACAGGCACAGCAGCAGCGCCATCGGGCGCCACAGCCAGCCGCTTGTCCAGGATCGCGTAGTAAAAGCCGTCACCATCACGCTGGGAATTGTCCGGGAGCCCCTGGGGATTTGCACCCGTTTGGGGAATTAAATGCCCCGGAGACGGCTGGAACAGCGCATCGGTGTTGTGTGCAAGAAACGTTTGAAGTTGCCGCTCGCCTTCGATGCGGAACACCGAGCAGGTGCAGTAGAGCAGACGCCCACCTGGCTTGAGCAGCGGCCAGAGTGTGGCCAGCAACCGGGCCTGGGTCGCAGCCAAGTGCGTCAGATCCTCAGGCCGGCGCAGCCAGCGCACGTCTGGATGGCGCCGTACGATGCCGGACGCCGAACACGGCGCATCGAGCAAGATCGCATCAAACAACTCACGACCACAGTGCTGCGACCACCAATGTTCGGGCTGCGCCGCATCGGCCGCCAGCACCTGGGCTTGCAAGCCCAGGCGTTGCAGGTTCTCGTGGATGCGCTTGCAACGCTCGGGATCCACATCCAGGGCCACCACCCGCGCGGCAGCCAGCTCCAGCAGGTGGCCCGTTTTTCCGCCTGGGGCGGCACAGGCATCCAGAATGTACGGGGACGACTCTCGGCTGCTCAGCCCCTGCAGCAACAGGGGCGCGGCCAACTGGGCGGCCGCATCCTGCACCGAGGCCAGCCCCTCGGCAAAGCCCGGGATCTCCCCAACGGGCCGCGGGCGGGCCAGGGTCACACCATGCTCCCCCACCGCCTGGGCGTCAATCCCCGCCTGGGCCAGAGTGCCAAGGTATTCGGCCACACCCGTGCGTCGGGTGTTGACCCGCAACGTCATGGGCGCAGGCCGGTTGGCCTGCGTCAGGATGGCCTGCCAGTGCTGAGGATGGTCCTGGCGCAGCCGCTCGATCCACCAGCGCGGGTGGTTCCATCGGGCCACCGGGTCTTGACCGGCTTGGACCAGCAAGGCCTCTCGCTCCCGCAGGAAACGGCGCAGGCAGGCGTTGAGAAACCCGCTCTGGGCCCGCAGTGTCGGGCTGCGCTTGGCCGCCTCGACCACCTGGTCCACCAGGGTGAACGCTTCATACGGCCCGCCCTCCCCATCCCCCAGCAAGGCCAGGGCGGTACACAGCAAGGCATCGGCCTGGGCCGGTGGCGGCTTGCGCGCCAGCTGTCGCCGCAGCGCCTCCGCCAAACCCAGGCCACGCAGCGCATGGAAGACAATTGCCTGCACCCCAGGGCGCAAGGCAACCGGCACGGCCGCCAGGGCGGTGCTTCCGGACTGGCCCGCACGCACGGCAGCCAGGGCCGAGGCCGCCGGCTGCAGCTGGCGCCACAGGGGAATGGGTGACGTGGCCTCGGACTTCACCCCAAGGTGTCCGCCCAGATGTTGTGTGCCCAGCTCCAGGCGTAGGCGCCCTCAAGCTCGGTGGGTGCGGGACTCAACCCACCAGAACCCGCCACCGTCTTGAAGGTTTTCTCTGCCGCCACATACTCGTGCACACTGGCCACATGGATCACCCGCTGATGGTCCACAAAGCTGTAGCAGGTGTTGGTGAGCATGGGTGCCGGGTTGGCGGCCCAGCCCGACAACTCGGCCACGATGGCGGCTGCCGCCACCTTGCCATGGCTGTTGGCCATGTGGCCGCTCTTGGGCATCCCGGGCGCGATCTGGATCGCATCGCCCACCACGTGGACATCTTTGGCAGCCGTGGACTCGAACGTCTGGTAGTTGACGCCACACCAACGGTTGTTCGCCAAGTTGTTGAGCCCGGCCTGCACCGCCACGGCTCCGGCCCGCATGGGCGGGAGCACGTTGAGGACATCCGCCTTGATGTCGTCATGCACCTCAAACCGGATCACCCCCGACTTGGCATCCACCGCCGTCGCCTTGTGCTGGGGGCGGTACTCGATCAACCCTTTGTATTGCTCTGCCCATGCCTTTTTGAACAAGGCCCCCTTGGAGGTCACGTCCTGGTTGGCATCCAGCACCAAGACCTTGGATTTCGGCTTGGCCTGCTGGAAGTACCACGCCACCTGGCAAGCACGCTCGTACGGCCCGGGTGGGCAGCGGTACGGGGCCTCAGGAATGGACAGCGCATACACACCACCGTCAGGCATGGCCTCCAGCTGCCGGCGCAGGGCCGTGGTTTCCGCCCCCGCCTTCCAGGCCTGCAGCACCTGCCCCGATGCATTGGCGTCTTTCAAACCCTGCACACTGTCAAACAACAGGTCAATGCCCGGCGAGACCACCAGCTTGTCGTAGCCGATGCTGCCGCCGTTGGCCAACGCCACACGTTTGCGGTCCGTGTCGATCGACTGGACCCAGTCTTTGACCACGGTCACCCCGTGGGTTTTGGCCAAGGCCGTGTACGAGGTGGTCAATTCACTGAGCTGCCGGCTGCCACCGACCACCAGATTGGACAGCGGACAGGACACAAAGGCCTCATGGGGCTCGATCAGGACCACATCGATGCGGTTATCCGACAACAGCCGGATGTACTTTGCAGCCGTGGCGCCTCCATAGCCACCTCCAACCACCACCACGCGGGCATGCCGTGGCAGCGATGATGTGGCACAGGCCCCCAACCCCAAAAGGCCCAGAGCGGCCGACGTGTGCAGAAAAGAACGGCGTTGCATGTCGGCTCCCTCAGGGTTTTTGCGAAGCAAAGTACGCGGCAATTTGTTCGATCTGGGCATCGCTGTAGCCCTTGCTGAGCTGGTGCATGACGGTGGCTGGTCGCGCCCCTGTTCTGAACGCCGTCATGAGACCCACCAGTTCCTCCTTGCTGCGCCCGGCCAGGCCGGGCACGCTCGCCCCTGGCGCCGCACGGCCCTGGGTGCCATGGCAATTCGCACAAGTGGCCGCCAGGCCCTTCACATACAACGCCTCACGGTCTTGGGCGTGCGCCACCGTGCCAAGCTGCAGCGCCCCCAGGACCACGCCAAAACCAACCCATTTCATTCGGTGCCCCTCATCAAAAATTTGTCAGACCACTCAATTGCGCCCTCAGGCACACGGAGTATCAGTGTTGCAGCACCGAAACCCAACCACACTTATGGAATTTACTAATGGCTTATATATGGATGTTCACACCAGCAGGTGACGGGCTTTTCTGAACCCGAACATCCAGGCCAGCAGCACGGCAGGGAATTGCCCCACGGCCTCGTTGTAGGCCGACACCGAGGCATTGAACTCGTCGGTGCTGGCCCTCAGTCGCGCGGCCAGCTCAGGGGCGGCATCTGGTGCAGGGGGCGCGCTGGGGGCGTCCTGAACATCGACAGCCCACCGAGCGAGGGTGCTGTCCAACACCCCCAAAGACGCCATCAGCGCATCGACCGCCCCTCCGTTCAAGGGACTGCCGCGCACCACCGCCAGGCAAGCCCTGACCTGCGCAATCGAGCCCAGCAAGCTCCGCTTGCCTGCCTCCAGCTTGGCCACCGCAGGGTCCATCGACACCAGAGGCGCCGGCGGCGCCTCCCACGTCGGCTCGATGGGGCCGGCACCGGGACTCGGGCTGGGTGACTCCGGCTCCAGCAGTGGCAACTCCAGCCGCTTGAGGTCATCCAGGCGGGCTTTGTCCACCGCGGCATAGGCGGACGCCGTCTGGCCGCGCAACCGCATCAAGCGGTTGTAGGCCCCGACAGACCAGAACAACAACAGCGACAACGTCGCCAGAAACCCAACCGACCAAGACATTCCAGCCCCCACTGCCGCCCCATAAAGAGCCTCCTGACATGGCTGGCATTATGAAGAAAAAACGCCCCGCGCCCTTGTCTACAGGGCGCGGGGCGCTATTTTTTCAGGAGCAACCGGGTTTATTCGGTGGCAGCCCCCTCGTTGGTCTCGCTGGTGCTGTCGCTGTCAGCGCTGCCAGCCAACTCGGCGGCCTCGGCATCGGCGATTGCACGGCGCTCGGCCTCGTCCATCTCGTCCTTGACCTTGCGTGCCTGGTGATAAGCCAGGCCGGTGCCCGCAGGAATCAGACGGCCGACGATGACGTTTTCCTTCAGGCCACGCAGCTCGTCGCGCTTGCCCATGATGGCCGCCTCGGTCAGCACGCGCGTGGTTTCCTGGAAGGACGCCGCGGAGATGAACGAGTCGGTCGACAGCGAGGCCTTGGTGATCCCCAGCAGCAGGTTGCTGTAGGTCGCGGGCAGCTTGCCATCGCGCTGCAGCGCCTCGTTGGTGTTGAGGATTTCCGAGCGCTCGACCTGCTCACCCGCGATGTAGCCAGACTCGCCCGTGTTCTCGACCACGACACGGCGCAGCATCTGGCGAACGATCACCTCGATGTGCTTGTCGTTGATCTTCACACCCTGGAGTCGGTACACGTCCTGCACC
>CAZKDU010000041.1:0-11551 GCA_964551485.1 uncultured Burkholderiaceae bacterium | reverse complement strand
ACAAGCTCAAGAGCGTGAGCCGCGGCTACGCCTCGATGGACTACGAGTTCAAGGAGTACCGACCGTCTGACGTGGTCAAGGTCGATATCCTGCTCAACGGCGAGAAGGTCGACGCGCTGTCCATCATCGTGCACCGCACCCAGGCCCAGTACCGTGGCCGCGCAGTGGCCGCCAAGATGCGCGAGATCATCAGCCGCCAGATGTTCGACGTGGCCATCCAGGCCGCCATCGGCGCCAACATCATCGCGCGCGAAACCATCAAGGCGCTGCGCAAGAACGTGCTGGCAAAATGCTACGGTGGCGACATCACCCGCAAGCGCAAACTTCTCGAAAAACAAAAGGCAGGCAAGAAACGCATGAAGCAGATCGGATCGGTCGAGGTGCCCCAGGAGGCGTTTCTGGCAATCCTGCAGGTGGAAGAATGATGCCCGTCCTCACCGCGTTCGTGCTGGCCGGGTTTGCCGGCTACGGCGGGGCCTGGTACCTGGGCCTGGTCGAGGGCAACTTCGCCCTGCTGCTGTTCCTGGCCACCGTGGTCACCGGCCTGTACTGGCTGGCCGAGAAGCTGTTTTTCCTGCCGCGCCGCCGCGCCGCGGCCGCCACCCTGGCAGTGCAGGCTGCGCAGCGCCAGCAGGCCCTGAGCCAGCAGGGCATTGCCCAGCCCGAAACGCACCTGGCCGAGGCCCAGGGCCGGCTGCTCATGCAGCCCTGGTGGCTGGACTGGACCGCCGGTCTGTTCCCGGTGATCGTGGTGGTGTTCGTGCTGCGCTCCTTCCTGTTCGAGCCGTTCAAGATCCCCTCGGGCTCCATGATCCCCACGCTGTTGGTGGGCGATCTGATTCTGGTCAACAAGTTCACCTATGGCGTGCGCCTGCCGGTACTGAACACCAAGATCACCGAAGGCACGCCGCCCCAGCGCGGCGACGTCATGGTGTTCCGCTACCCGCCCAAGCCCAGCCTGGACTACATCAAGCGCGTGGTCGGTGTGCCCGGCGACGAGGTGGCCTACCTGAACAAGAAGCTCATCATCAACGGCCAGCCGGTGGCCCAGAGCAGCCTGCCCGACTTCTTCGAAGAAGACGCGGTGCGCTACTTCAAGCAGTTCGAGGAAAAGCTGGGCGACCACACGCACCGCCTGCTCAATGACGACAGCCGTCCCGCCTACGTGCCGGGCACCGACGACTTTCCATTCAAGACCGAGTGCCGCTACAACGTCGAAGGGGTGGTCTGCAAGGTGCCGCCCGGCCACTACTTCATGATGGGCGACAACCGCGATAATTCGCTCGACTCGCGCTACTGGGGCTTCGTGCCCGAGAAGAACATCGTGGGCAAGGCCTTCTTCATCTGGATGAACTTTGGCCACCTGCAGCGCATCGGCAGTTTCGACTGAACCCGCCGTGGCCACGCGCCACGCCAAGGAGCACGCCATGGCACACCCCTTCGCACACGGCCCTGCGCGCCGCCAGCGCGGCCTGACGTTTTTCGGGCTGATCTTCATTGGCAGCCTCATCGGCATGCTGGGCGTGGGCGTGGCCCAGGTCGTGCCCTCGCTGCTCGAATACCAGGCCATCCAGAAGGCCGTGAACAAGGCGCACGACAGCACCTCCGTGGTCGAGGCACGCACCGTCTTCGAGCGCGCTGCCGCCATCGACAACATCGAGTCGGTCAAGGCCAAGGACCTGGAGATCGTCACCGACGGCGAGCGCCGCGTGATCCGCTTCGCCTACGACAAGCAGGTGCATCTGGCCGGCCCGGTCTACCTGCTCATCAAGTACAGCGGGCACTCGCAATGACGGGTGGGGCGTGAGCGAGCGCCTGGACGCGCTGCAGCAGCGGCTGCAGCACCGCTTCGGCAATCTGCGCCTGCTGGAGCGCGCCGTCACCCACCGCAGCTTCAGCGCCGACCACAACGAGCGGCTTGAATTCCTGGGCGACTCGGTGCTCAACCTCGCCATCGCCGGCCTGCTGTACGAGCGCCTGCAGTCGCAGACCGAGGGCGACCTCTCGCGTGTGCGCGCCAATCTGGTCAAGCAAGACACCCTGCACCGCCTGGCCGTGGGCCTGGGCCTGTCCGAGGTGCTGCGCCTGGGCGAGGGCGAGGTGCGCTCGGGCGGCCCGCAGCGCCCCTCGATCCTGGCCGACGCGCTGGAGGCGTTGCTCGGCGCCGTCTACCTGGACGCCGGCTACACCGTGGCCGAGGCCCTGGTGCGCCGCCTGTTCCAGGGCGTGGAGATCAAGCCCAGCATGCAGGCCGCGGCCAAGGACCCCAAGACCGAACTGCAGGAGTGGCTGCAGGGTCGCAAGCACCCCCTGCCGCAGTACAGTGTGGTGGCCACCCTGGGCGCGGCGCACCAGCAGACTTTCGACGTGCAGTGCGATGTGCCCGGACTGGGCGTGAGCGAGCGCGGCATCGGCGGCTCACGCCGCGCCGCCGAGCAGGCCGCCGCCGCCGCGACCCTGCTCACCCTGAAAGCGAGAAAATGACCATGGATGCTACAAAAAAGGTAGCGATTGACCCAGAGCAGACCAGGGCTGAGGCCGTGTCTGATGCCCAACCCGATGGGCTCCCTGTGGTGCCACCGGCGCTGGCCCCCACCACCCTCGAGGTGACACCCGAGGCGCCTGCCGGCCCGCAGCGCTGCGGGCTGCTGGCCATCGTCGGCAAGCCCAACGTGGGCAAGTCCACCCTGCTCAACGCCCTGGTCGGGCAGAAGATCAGCATCACCTCGCGCAAGGCCCAGACCACGCGCCACCGCATCACCGGCATGCGCACCCTGGGCGCCAACCAGTTCGTGTTCGTGGACACGCCGGGTTTCCAGACGCAACACGCCAACGCGCTCAACAAGTCGCTCAACAAGACCGTGCTCGGCGCCGTGGGCGACGTGGACCTGGTGCTGTTTGTGGTCGAGGCCGGCAGCTTCAGCCTGGCCGACGCCAAGGTGCTGTCCCTGCTCAAGCCGGGCACGCCCACGCTGCTGATCGCCAACAAGCTCGACACCGTGCACCGCCGTGCCGAGGTCGCGCCCTGGCTCAAAAGCATGCAGGAGCGCCACCCGTTCGCCGAGTTCGTGCCCATGTCGGCCAAGAACCCGCGCGATGTGCAGCGCCTGTTCGCCATCTGCGCCAAGTACCTGCCCGAGCAGCCCTGGTGGTACGCCGAGGACGAGCTGACCGACCGCAGCGAGAAATTCCTGGCCAGCGAGATCGTCCGCGAGAAGCTGTTCCGCCTGACCGGTGACGAGCTGCCCTACACCTCGACCGTGGTCATCGACCGCTTCGAGGAGCAGCCGGGCAAGACCGCCAGCCGCTTCGTCAAGATCGCCGCCACCATCGTGGTCGAGCGCGACGGCCACAAAGCCATGGTCATCGGCGACAAGGGCGAGCGCCTCAAGCGCATCGGTACCGAGGCGCGCCAGGAGCTGGAAAAGCTGATGGACGCCAAGGTCTTCATCGAGCTCTGGGTCAAGGTGCGATCGGGCTGGGCCGACGACGAGGCCCGGGTGCGCAGCTTCGGTTATGAGTGAGCCCGCTGCGCGCCGCGCAGCGTGGCTGCGGCGCCGGCCCGCCCATGATGTCCCTGGGGCGGTGCGGGTCATGGGCATGGCCCGGTGCCGCCGCCGTGGCACGGGCGGGCCGTGAACCCGGGCCGGCGGAGCGCGTCCGTGGCGGCGACACGCATTGCCGATGAACCGGCCTTCGTGCTGCACCGCCACGACTGGAGCGAGTCCAGCCTGATCATCGAGGCCTTCACCCGCCACCACGGCCGTGTGGCCCTGGTGGCCAAGGGCGCCAAGCGCCCCAGCTCCAACTTCCGCCCGGTGCTGCTGCCGCTGCAGCCGCTGCGCCTGGGCTATGCCGCGGCCAGCGCCGAGGCCGAGATCCACACGCTCAAGTCGGCCGAATGGGCCGGCGGCCACGTCATGCCCACCGGCGCCGCGCTGCTCTCGGGCTACCACCTCAACGAGCTGCTGCTGCGCCTGCTGGCGCGCGACGACCCGCACCCCGGCCTGCACGACCACTACGCCGCCGTGGTCCAGGCCCTGGCCACGGCCCAGGGCCAGCCGCTGGAGCCGCTGCTGCGCGCCTTCGAGCTGCTGCTGCTGCGCGAGATCGGCCTGCTGCCGGCGCTTGACCTGCAGACCCTGACGCACCAGCCGGTGCGGCCCGATGCCGCCTACCGCCTGCTGCCCGAGAGCGGCCTGGGCCTGGCCGAAGGAGGCCATGGCGGCCTGGCCGGGGCCGACTGGCTGGCCCTGCAGGCGGCGCTGGACCAGGCCACCCCGCTGGCCGCGCTGGCGCGCGCCTGCGCCGCGGCCGGCGCCGGCCGCGAGCGCCAGCCGCGCGCGCTGCTGCACTACCATTGCGGGGTGCCGGCCCTGCGCACGCGCCAGCTGATGATCGACCTGCAGTCGCTCTGAGGCGGGCAGCCCGGGTGCCGCCGCCGGCCCCGAGAGCTGCCCCAACCCGAAGAGACCTGACCACCCCGTCCCCACCGCCACACTTCACCGCTGCACCGTCCCAAGAACCTCCCATGAGCGCCCTGACCGAAACCCCCGCTGTTGCCCCGCGCACGGCCCTGTCCGTCAACATCAACAAGGTGGCGCTGCTGCGCAACAGCCGACCGCTGGGCATTCCCAGCATCTACCGCGCCGCCCGCCTGTGCCTGGACGCCGGTGCCCAGGGCATCACGGTGCACCCGCGGCCCGACGGCCGCCACATCCGCGACCACGACCTGACGGAGCTGGCCGACAACCTGCGGCCCTACCCGCACGCCGAGCTCAACATCGAGGGCAACCCGTTCCACAACCTGATGGACATCGCCCAGCGCTTCGCCCGCCAGGGCCTGGCGCTGCACCAGCTCACCTTCGTGCCCGACAGCGAGGAGCAGGCCACCAGCGACCACGGCTGGAAGCTGGCCGAGGATGCCGAGCGCCTGGCCCCGGTGATCGCCGAGGCCAAGGCCCTGGGCCTGCGCGTGAGCCTGTTCATGGACGCCGACCCCGAGGCCATGGCCGCAGCCAAGGCCCTGGGTGCCGACCGGGTCGAGCTCTACACCGGCCCTTATGCCGCGCATTTCGACTCGCGCAAGAAGGACGCCACCCTGGCGCGCTATGTGGCCGCGGCCCAGGCCGCCCAAGCCGCCGGCCTGGAGGTCAACGCCGGGCACGACCTGAACCGCGAGAACCTGACGGAATTCCTGCAGGCCGTGCCCGGCGTGCGCGAGGTCTCGATCGGCCACGCGCTGATCGCCGACGCGCTCGAGTTTGGCTACCAGGCCACGGTGCGTGCCTACCTGGACTGCATCACCCGGGCTGGCCAGCCCGAGCCGGAGCTGCTGGGGCGTGTGGTGTCGCAACAGGCCGCGGAATGATCCAGGGCATTGGCACCGACCTGTGCGATGTGCGGCGCATCCGCGCCAGCCTGGAGCGCCATGGCGAGCGCTTCGCCCAGAAGGTGCTGAGCGAGGCCGAGCTGGCCACCTGGCGCGCGCGCAGCGCGCGCTGGCCCGAGCGGGGCGTGCGCTACCTGGCCACCCGCTTCTCGGCCAAGGAGGCCTTCAGCAAGGCCGTGGGCCTGGGCATGCGCATGCCCATGAGTTGGCGCCTGTGCGAGGTCGCCAAGCTGCCCAGCGGCCAGCCCGTGATCGTGCTGCACGGTGGCCTGAAGACCTGGTTCGAGGCCCAGGGCCTGCGTGCCCACCTGAGCCTGACCGACGAGACCGACTACGCCGCGAGCTACGTCGTGGTCGAGAAGGTCAAACCCTGAAAGCCGACACCAGCCCTTGTCTGCATTGACATGGGTGCTATCAAAAACAGAGCAAACCGGTTCCCGCCACCCATGACCCAACACGCCCCCCTGATCATCGACGTGGCCGGCCTGCGCCTGTCGCCGACCGACCGCCGCCGCCTGGCCCATCCGCTGGTGGGCGGTGTGATCCACTTCGCCCGCAACTGGGAAAGCCGGGCCCAGCTCGCCGCGCTCAACGCCGACATCAAGGCCGTGCGGCCCGACTTGCTGATCTGCGTGGACCACGAAGGCGGGCGCGTGCAGCGCTTTCGCAGCGACGGCTTCACCCACCTGCCGCCCATGCGTGCCCTGGGCGAGCTCTGGATGCAGGACCCGCTGCGCGCCACCAACGCCGCCAGCGCCTGCGGCCTGGTGCTGGCCAGTGAGCTGCGTGCCTGCGGGGTGGACTTCAGCTTCACCCCGGTGCTGGACCTCGACCACGGCGGCAGCAGCGTCATCGGCGACCGCGCCTTCCACCGCGACGCGCGCGTGGCCACGCTGCTGGCCAAGAGCCTGGTCCAGGGCCTGCTGCAGGCCGGCATGTCGCACTGCGGCAAGCACTTTCCCGGGCACGGCTTCGTCAAGGCCGACTCGCACACCGAGATCCCGGTGGACCGGCGCAGCCTCAAGGCCATCCTGGCTGACGACGCCGCACCCTATGGCTGGCTCAACGCCAGCCTGGCCAGTGTCATGCCGGCCCACGTGGTCTACCCGCGTGTGGACAGCCGCCCGGCCGGCTTCTCCAGCCGCTGGCTCGGCGACATCCTGCGCGGCCGGCTCGGCTTCACCGGCGCCATCTTCAGCGACGACCTGTCCATGGCCGGCGCGCGCCAGATCGACGGGCGCGAGGTCGGCCACACCGAGGCCGCGCGCGCCGCACTGGCCGCCGGCTGTGACCTGGTGCTGCTGTGCAACCAGAGCGTGGGCGACGGGGCCGCCATCGACACCCTGATCGACGGCCTGACCGAGGCCCAGGTGCGTGGCCACTGGCAGCCCAGCGAGGCCAGCGAGGCGCGCCGCCAGGCCCTGCTGCCTGTCGGCCCGGCGCCCGAGTGGGACGAGCTGATGTGCGAGCCGCGCTACATGCGCGCGCTCGACTGCCTGCCCTGACGCAGGCTGCGGGCCAGGCGGGCGCCAGGGGCCCGGGCGTGTGACGACAGCCTGTGGCGCCAGCGGTCCGTGTGCCGCGCCGGGGCGGCCACGGCCGCCACCACCTGGCCATGGCGGGGCCGCGTGGCGCCGGGCCCAGTGGGGGCGCACGGGCCGGCATGGGGCGGCTCTGTGTCTGGCAGCGCCCCACTGGCCGGCGTGGCCACCTTCTGTCATCATGCGGGCTCGGGCGGGCGCCAGTCCCGCCGCAGGAGGTGCCCTCATGCGCAAGCTGTTCGTGTTCTTTGCTGGGGCCGCCGTGGCCACGGCGGCCATCCTGGTGGTGCCCCCGGTGTTCAGCCAGTTCCGACCCGACGCCGCGGCCCCGGCGCAGACCGTGGCCGCGGCCAAGCGCCTGCCCGACGACAGCTGGGTCACGCTGGAGGGCCACCTCGTGCGCCAGCTGCGCGGTGACCACTACCTGTTCCGCGACGCCAGCGGCGACGAGGTCACGGTGGAGATCGAGCACGACCGCTGGGGCGGCCTGGAGGTCGGACCTGGCCAGCGCGTGCGCATCGCCGGCGAGGTCGACCGCGACTGGCTGGCGCTGAAGATCGAGGTCAAGCGCATCGAGGCCGTGGCCACGGGCACGGCTGGCGCGGTGCGCAAGCCCGGCGGCTTCCAGCCGTCCTGAACGCACCTTGCCCGGACCCGCCCGGCGCTACCCGTCTCTCAACTTTCAACGCAGGCCCACGCTGCGCGCCGCCAAGCGCGGGTGCGGCAGGTCCTCGACCAAATCCAGCGCGGCCTGCTGCAGGCTGCCTCCGCCCGGGGCCTGGGCCACACGCTCGTTGGACGGGGCGGCGGGCGCGCGCTGCGCCAGGCGCTGGTGGTAACTCGCGCGGAACGCCTCGCCACGTGCCACCGCGTCCTGCAGCACCTGGACGTAAGCCCCCATCATCGCCACGAACAGCACCAGCGCGGCCAGCAGCATGCGGCGGTGCGCCGCCACGCCGGCGCGTGTGACCTGCCAGAGCGGCTGGGCCTGGGCCCAGGCCAGGCCACGTGCGGTCCGGTCTGTGGCCCAGGCCAGGTGGCGCCGGGCCCAGGCCGGCAGCGGCTGCGAGAGGGTGTGCAGAGGGGTGCGCATGGAGGGCTCCTCGGGTGGGTGGCGGGAATGTCGCCGGGGGTGTGGGGCCAGTGTGCGCGGGCCTCGCCGCGCGCCGCATAGTCCACGGCCCAGAGCCGCTGTCGGCTCAGCGCAAGGGGGCCCGCACGGCGCCGGGCCGCGTTCCCCGCCGGGGCCAATCCGGGCGACCGGGGCCGGGGCACCACCGGCCTGCCCCTCGCCGTGCCACTGGCCCAGCGTGGCCCAGCCTCACCCCGGCGGCTCCAGCAGGCTCCGGGCCGGGCTGGTTGGCCGTGCCCACAAAAAAGCGCCAGACCGGCTGGCGCTCGATGGGGGCCGGCCCGGCGTGAGCCCGCCGGTGCGGGCGGTCACAGGGGGGCGGGCCTGTGCCAGTGAGGGGGATCAGTGGCGGAACCAGCGCTCGCTGGCGCGTGCCTGCCAGGCCTTCATCTGCTGCTCGACCTGCTCGCGGGCCAGGCCGTAACGCTCCTGGATCTTGCCCAGGAGCTGCTCGCGTTTGCCGGCGATGACCTCGAGGTCATCGTCGGTGAGCTGGCCCCACTGTTCGATGACCTTGCCCTTGACCTGCTTCCAGTTGCCTTCGATGCGCTCCCAGTTCATGGCGTTTCCTTTCGCGGTGGGTGAGGGGTGAAGCGCGCGGGCGCTTCGCGGACACGGGGCCTGCCGCGGCCGGGGTGGCCGCCGGGCAGGTCCGAACGGCCAGTCTAGGCCGGGGCCTGGCCGGCACGGGTCGGCCCGGGCCGGCGCCGGCTGTAGGACAAGGGCGCCCTGGGGCTGTGGCTGGCGTGCGCGGGCCAGAGCGGGGTGTGGGCAGGGCAGGGCGGGGGAAGGGACCCTGCGCCTGGGCCTTCCGGGCCATGCGGGGTTGCGGCACACGCTGCCCTCAGGGCTCAGGGCTCAGGGCTCAGGGCTCAGGGCTCAGGGCTCAGGGCTCAGGGCGGGGCCTCGGCCAGCCCCCAGAGCGGCTGCGCCCCGGCCTGGTCCAGGTGGGTCAGGTAGACGCGCAGCTCGAACTCGTGCTGGTGGTAGTCGGGCAGCAGGTGGCAGCACAGCTGGTAGAAGGCCTTGTTGTGCTCGCGCTCCTTCAGGTGGGCGAGCTCGTGGGCGCAGACCATGTCCAGGAAGGCCTGGGGCGCGTCGCGCAGCAGCGCGGCCACGCGGATCTCGCGCTTGGCCTTGAGCCGGCTGCCCTGCACCCGGGCCACCGTGGTGTGGGTGCCCAGGGCGTGCTGGCGCAGCTGCAGCTTGCTGTCGTAGCAGACCCGGCTGAGCGGTTCGGCGCGCGCAAGGTGGTCGGCCCGCAGCGCCAGCACATGGGCGTGGAGCGCGCGGTCGGTGCGCAGGCCGTGGGCCCGCGGGTGGCGCTGGCGCAGCCAGGCGGCCAGCCCGCCGGCGGCTGCCAGTGCCGCCACCTGGGCCTGCAGTGCGGCCGGGTAGGCCGCAAGGTAGGGCAGTGCCGGGGGTGTGTGCGGGTCGGCGGCGGGTGGGGCCATCAGGCGGGCTGGCGCGTGCCGTAGGCCAGGCCGGCGGCCACGCCGCCGAACAGGTCGCCTTCGACCAGGGGCACGCCGGCGAACGCGTGGCGCAGCGCGTCCTGCAGCGGGCTCAGCGCCGAGGAGCCGCCGGTCAGGTAGAGCGCGTCGATCTGGGCCGTGGCCAGGCCAGCGCGGCGCTGGCACTCGCGCGCACAGGCCACGATGCGGCCCAGGCGCTCGTGCAGGTGCTCGGCCAGGGCGGCGGGGCCGAGCGTGGCGCGCAGGCCGGGCTCGGCGCAGTCCAGCGCCAGCGTGCTGTCCAGGCCGCTCTGCGAGGTCTGGATCTTGGCCGCCTCCACGTCGTGGGCGATGCGGTGGCCCTGCTGTTCCTGCAGCACGCGCATCAGCCGGTCGTGCAGGCGGCGGTCGCGGTAGTTGCTGCGCAGGGCCTGGGCCTCGCGCACGGCGCGTGCCGTGTGGCACCAGTGGATCAGGTGCCAGGTGGCGAGGTCGTGGAAGACCCGGCTCGGTACCTCGCGCCCGCCCTCACCGGTGTGGCCGAGGCCGAGCAGCGGCATCACCAGGGCCAGGTTCAGGCGCTGGTCGAAGTCGGTGCCGCCCAGGTGCACGCCGCTGGTGGCCAGCACGTCCTGGCTGCGCTCGGCCCGGGCCAGGCGCTCAGGCCCGAGCCGCACCAGGGTGAAGTCGGAGGTGCCGCCGCCGATGTCCACCACCAGCACGTGGGATTCGCGCGTGAGGCGCTGTTCGTGGTCGAGCGCGGCGGCGATCGGTTCGAGCTGGAAACGCACCTCGCTCAGGCCGGCGCGGCGCGCCGCCTGCTCCAGCGCGTCCTGGGCTTGGCGGTCGCGCGCCGGGTCGTCGTCGACGAAGTGCACGGGCCGCCCGAGCACGGCACGGGTCGGGACCTGGCCGAGCTGCCGTTCGGTGCGGGCCAGCAGCTCGCGCAGGAAGCGGGTGATGATGTCCTCGAAGCTCAGCAGCTCGTGATGCACCGCGGTCTGCTCCTGCAGCAGGCTGCTGCCCAGCAGGCTCTTGAGCGAGCGCATCAGCCGGCCTTCGGTGCCGGCCAGGTACTGGGCCAGGGCGTCGCGGCCGAAGTGGGTGCTGTGGCCCTCAGCGTTGAAGAACAGCGCGGTGGGCAGGGTGTCGTGCCAGCCGCTGCCTGCGGCCTGTGCCTCCAGGGGCACGGCGCGGGCCAGGCCTTGCGCGTCGAGCGCGGCCACGGCCGAGTTGGAGGTGCCGAAGTCGATGCCCACGCCCAGGCCCGCGGGCGCCGCGGCCCGGACCCGGCGCGGCGTGGCCCGGGTGCCGCTCATGCCTCGCGGCGCAGCGCCGGGAACAGGATCACGTCGCGGATGCTGGGGCTGTCGGTCAGCAGCATCATCAGGCGGTCGATGCCGATGCCGCAGCCGCCGGTCGGGGGCATGCCGTACTCGAGCGCGCGCACGAAGTCGTGGTCGAAGAACATGGCCTCGTCGTCGCCGCCATCCTTGGCGGCCACCTGCGCGTTGAAGCGCGCGGCCTGGTCCTCGGCGTCGTTGAGTTCGGAGAAACCGTTGCCGAACTCGCGCCCGGTGATGTAGAGCTCGAAGCGCTCGGTCACCTCGGGGCGGCTGTCGTTGGCGCGCGCCAGCGGGCTGATTTCGGTCGGGTGCTCCATGATGAAGGTCGGCTGCCAGAGCTTGTCCTCCACCGTCTCCTCGAAGTACAGCACCTGCAGCGAGGCGAGCGAGCGCGTGGACAGCTTGTGCTTCTCCTCGCTCAGGCCGAGCCGGCGCAGCGCCTGGATCAGCCAGGCACTGTCGTCGACCTGGGCGCCGGCCTCGGTGTACTTGACGATGGCCTCGCGGATGGTCAGGCGCTGGAACGGCTGGGCCAGGTCCACCGGCTGGCCGCCGTAGCTGAGCTGCAGCGTGCCCACGGCCTTCAGGGCGGCGTCGCGCACCAGGTCTTCGGTGAACTGCATCAGGTCCTGGTAGTTCCAGTAGGCCGCGTAGAACTCCATCATGGTGAACTCGGGGTTGTGGCG
>CAZKDU010000040.1:0-11616 GCA_964551485.1 uncultured Burkholderiaceae bacterium | reverse complement strand
CGCGCTCGCTCGCGGCCGACGAGACCGGGCTGGGCCGGGTCGAGGTCAATGGCCAGGCCGCCAAGGCCTCGCGCGAGCTCAAACCCGGCGACACCGTGGTGCTGCGCCAGGGCGGCCTGCGACGCGAGGTGATGGTGCTGGCCCTGAGCGGACAGCGCGGCCCAGCCAGCGTGGCCCAGCAGCTCTACCGCGAAACCGAGGACAGCCTGCAGGCCCGCGCCGCAGCCGCCGAGCAGCGCCGTTTTGCCAGCGAACCGGCCCACGCCATCGCCCATGGCCGTCCGACCAAACGCGACCGGCGCCAGCTCAGCACCGCCACCTGGAACGAGCGCTGGAGCGCCAGCCTGGACGAGTGAGTGCCGCCCGGGGCTTGTGCGCCACAGGCCGCGTGTGGCTCAGGCACACAGGTCCATTGAATGGGTGCCCGGGCCAGGGCCGAACAGCCACCCCGGCAGTGCCCTCAAAGAAAGCGTGCGAACTGCTCGACGTCTTCGGGAAACAGTTGCCCCGCTTCGGCAAATACCACCCGCCCGTCTCGCCCGCGCACCACTGTGACCGGCAACCCACGGGGTTTGGGCAGGGCCACCTCCACGGCCGCCGACACCCACGCGCTGGGGAAATCGTAGCCATGCTTGGCCATGTGGGCTTTGGCCACCCCAGGGCGCTGGTCCGTCGACAGGCCCAGCACCATCAGCCCGTGCCGTCGGTGGGCCTGCCACAGCGCCTGGATCGAGGGTGAAACCTGTGCGCAAAAAGGACACCAGCTGGCCCACCAGTACACCACCACCACTTGGCCGCGCGCCCCCGCGGCCTGAAAGGCCGTGCCATCCAGCAGGGGCAAGTCGGGCAGGCGCAAGGCGGTGCCTAGCCGGGGGACTTCCAGCGCAGAGGGCGCGGCCGCAACGGGATCAAGCGCCATGCCCAGGGCCATGGTCGCACTGGCCATCAGGCACCAGGCGCGTCGGTCAACAGGCTTGCCAGCCATCACCGCAGCCACCCCGGCTCAGCGCATGCCCCCCACCAGCAGGCTGTGCCCGGGGGGAATCTCTTCGTCACCATCGAGCTCCACCGCCAACTGGGTGCACACGGCGCGGCACAGCATGGCCACCTTCTCGCTTTGCAGACGGTAAAAGATCTGCGTGCCTTCACGCCGGCGGCCCAGGATGCCAGCCCGGTGCAGCATGGACAGGTGTTGCGACATGTTGGGTTGTGTCGTCTGGATCTGTTCCAGCAATTCCGACACATTGCGCTCCCCATGGCACACCGCGCTGATGATCTTCAACCGAATCGGCGTGGCCAACACGCCAAACAATTCGGCGGCGGATTCAAAAACACGATCTTCCTCTTTGACGTCGGTCATCGTGGCATGGGTGAGGTGGTGGATGGCTCGTGCCACTGTATCACCGATTTCTTATATCGCCCAAGCCGACGGATCGGTGCCCGCCCGCTCCACACCACCACATCGATCAGTCGGCGCGGCTTCGCCTGAGCATGTCGCGTAAATCGCCTTCGGCCATTTCACCGGGAATGCAACGCGGCTGGCTCAGGGGCTTGCCGAGCCAGCAGGTCATGGGAACCACCTTGCGTGCGGTGAGCTGGGCGCGCAGCTGGCAGTCGCCACGACCATCCATGAGCACGGGAAATGTGTAGCCGCGGCGCCGCACCGCCGCACGCACGGCCTCGATCTCGTCGTCCGTGGACACCGCGACGACCCGAACCCCTTCGGCGCTCAATGCCTGGTACGCAGCGTCCAGGCGCTCATTGTGCCGGCGGCAGAACGGGCAATCCACCGACCAGAACACCACCAGCACCGACTCTTTTCGCCACCATGCCGGCGCCATCTCCCGTCCTTGCAAATCGTGTGCGGGCACACCGGCCGGGCAGCGCGCGAACGCGGCCTCGGCCACGGGCACCGAGTGGGCCAGGCCCGCCACGCCACAGCAGGCCACCGCCCCCAACCACCCGCGCCAGTTCATCGCGGTTGCCGCTCCATCAACAGGTAGGTGTTGTAGGCATTCATGCGATTGGCGGCACGAAAAAGCGGCCATGCCTCGAACGCCGACCAATCGGTGCGCGCGTAGGCGTCGTCGAACGGCTCCATGTTGGCGGCCGCATGGCCCATGGCATCTCGCAAGAACTGCAGGTAGTCCCGTGTCAGTTGCAGGTCTTCAAGGGCCCGCGTGGAAGCCGGGCCATGACCTGGCACGATCACCGCAGGCGCGGCGGTGATCAGCTCGGACAGTGCCATGATCCACCCCTGGCTGTCGGCCTGGCCCACATAGGGAATGCGGCCACGGAACACCAAGTCACCCGCAAACAGCACCCGGGGGCCCTCCACCCACACGGTCAGGTCTTCGGAGGTATGGGCTGGCCCCGCGTGGCGGATGTGCAACCGCTCGCCGCCCAGCTCCAGCACCATGTCGTCACGGACCCACTGGTCGGCAGGCACCAGCCTGGTGGTGTCGTCGACCCAGGGTGCCAACGATGCCCGACTGGCCTGCAACCGCAACAGGGCGGCGTCTGACTGCACATGCGCTCGGCCGGCCTCATGCGCAATGATGCGTGCCCCGGCGGCCTGAAACACCTGCAGGCCATAGACATGGTCGGCGTGATAGTGGGTCACGATGACGTAACGCACTGGCTGCGAGGTGATGGACTTGATGGCCGCCAACAGCGATTCAGCCAGTGCAGGCGACCCCAGGGCGTCGATCAGCACCACCCCGGCAGGGGTCACCACCACGCCCGCGTTGGAGATGAAGTTCCGGTTTTCCACGGAACCCAGCGCAGCCTCCCCCTGCACGAACCAGACGCCGGGCGCAACCGCCTGCAATGGCAGCGGTTCAGCCGCCCTTACGGAACCCATCGCCCATCCGACCCACCACCCCAGAACCGTGGCCCATTTGCACAAGGTCAGCCAGGCCCGTCTCCCACGTCCAGGGTTCATGGTCAGGACGGGCATGCGTCAAACCCCGTGGCATGGGCGGCAAGAGGGCTGACGCTGGAGGCGTTGACCCGCGCCATCAGCAGCCCCCACCTGGCCAGCCGCTATCCATCGGTCGTGACCCCAGGGTTGCCCTCCATGGCCACCAGTCTGGGGGTGTTGACCCGACGGGGCTTGACACGCCCCCCCTGGGCACGCAGCCAGCTTTCCACATGCTCCCAAACCGGCTTCACCCCCGGAGCGCTCTTGGCCTCCTCGGCCACAGGTGCCCAGCCAGCCACCTTGTACCGTTTGTCGGCCTCGATCCTGCGACCGTTCAGGCGCATCTCTGTGATGCGATGCCCCATGGTTTCTGCTGGGTGCATGGTATAGGTCAGTCCCCCCACACGCACCATGTCACCACCTTGCTGGTAGTAGGGGTCTGGGTTGAACAGGTTGTCTGCCACGTCCTCTAGCACAGTCTTGATCGTGGCACCGGTCATTTCGGTCACTGTGGCGTACGGGTAGGTGATGGCGACCTGGTCCATCAGGAGTTCCCGGGTGACCGTGTCGCCGGGCAGCAGGCTGGTCCCCCAACGAAATCCGGGCGAGAACGCGATCTCGGCACCCTGGACATCCATCAAGGCATCGCAGATCAACTGGTCCCAGCTGCCGTTGAAATTACCGCGTCGGTACAGCACCCCATCAGTCACTGCCAGTGGCTCGCTCAGTTTCGCCAGGTAGGGGGCGCGGACACGGTCAATCAGCGCCTGCATTGCCGGGTCGGGGCGCAGCTGGTTGGCAAACACGGGCAGCAGGCGATAACGGAAGTCGACCAGGCGGCCGGCTTTCACGTCGAAGTCCATCACGCCGAGAAACTTGCCATTGCTGCCGGCATTGGTGACCAGGGTGGTGCCCCCGGCGTTCTTCACCGGCACCGCCACAGGCACGCCATCGTGGGTATGCCCGCCGAATATCGCGTCGATGCCCCGGAGTTTGGAGGCCATCTTCAAATCCACGTCCATGCCGTTGTGCGACAGCAGACAGACCAATTGCGCTCCTTCGGCACGCGTCTGGTCCACCATTTTTTGCAGGTGCTCGTCCTGGATGCCGAACTCCCAATCGGCCACCATGTACCGAGGATTGGCAATCGGGGTGTAGGGAAAGGCCTGGCCGATGATGGCCACCGCAATCCCGTTGATCCGGCGCAAGGTGTAGGGTTTGAAAACCGGGTCCCCAAAGTCGTTGGTTTTGACGTTTTGGGCCACAAAATCGATGCGACCCTGAAAATCTTTCTCGATGATCTCTTTCACACGCTCCATGCCGTAGGTGAACTCCCAATGCCCAGTCATGACATCGACACCCAGCAATTTGCAGGCATCGACCATGTCTTGGGCCTGGGTCCACAGCGACGTGGCCGACCCCTGCCAGGTGTCACCGCCATCCAGCAGCAACGCACCGGGCCGGCTGGCCTTGAGCCGTTTGACCAAGGTACTCAGGTGCGCAAAACCACCCACACGTCCGAAACGCCTCGCGGCGGTCTCAAAACTCAGCGAGGTGAACGCATGGGCCCCGGCCGTGCCTGGGCGCAGGCCAGCGGCCTTGAGCAGAGATTCACCCACCAGGTGCGGTAGCTGCCCTCGCATGCTGCCCACCCCGAGGTTCACACTGGGTTCGCGAAAATAAACCGGGTTGAGTTGCGCATGGCAGTCGGTCATGTGCAACAACGACACGTTGCCAAACGGTGGCAACTCGTACAGTTGCTCTTCGGCCTTATCCGTGGCGGCTTCGGCGTGCTGAGCAATGGGCAGCCCTGCTGCAGCGGCGCAGGAGAGCACCTGCAGGAATTCGCGCTTGGAAAGCGACATGAGACCCCTCGAGGCCCGCCACGCGGGCGGGCTCTGGTTATTGATTGACCGGCGATTTGGGATCGAGCAGCAACGCCATCAGGTCGCGGATTTGTTGCTCATTGAGCAGCCCAGCCTGCCCGAATCGGGGCATGTGGGAACACGCCGAGTAGGCTTTGCTGTTCCAGAGCTTGCCCCAGGTGTACTTCACGACCGCAGCCGATGCAGGGTCACCAGGGTCTTTCACCCCGCGCAGCTTGCCGTAGTTCCACAGGCTGGGGCCGATGGTGCCGAAAGAGATTTCTTTCTTGTCGATCTGGTGGCAGTTGTAGCAAAGGCCGCCGTTGCGCGCTGGGGCGGTGCCGGCGTCGCTCCATGTCATGCCTCGGCCATTCTGCGCCAGCTTCTCGCCTTCGCGCCAATCCCCCAGGTACTGCCCATCGTCTGGCCATTTGACCTTGGCCAGGGCTTCGGCCTCCAGCCTCTGCACCACAGGCGCAGCGGGAGCGAGGGCCGCAGAGCAGCCCTTTTGCAGCGGGTCCTGGCTCAGGCGGTCCACTTTGGCAATGCCTTGGTCGCGAAACGAGGCACGCATCATTTCATCAGCCTGTCGATCCAGCTCCTGGGCCGAAGGGTCCGCGCTCACGGGCGCGTGGACCGCCAGCAACATGAGCATCATGGCGACGACCGAATGCTTTGGCTTCATGGCTTGTCTTCTCCTGGTGGGGGTCAGCGCTTGATGCTGGGTGCGATCGATTCCGCCCCCTTGGCATTGACCCCCATGTACACCCCGAGGGCAATGGTCACATCGGAGGCAAAACCGGGGTAAGGAAAACGCTGCTGCCGGAAGCAATCGTTCAGGCGCCGTTGCATGCTCCACATTTCGCCGCTGGACACCCGGTAGGCAGGCCAGGCCGCAAAACCCACACCATCGCCCGGGTTGAGCGTCAGGTTTGGCAGGTCCTGCAGCCGGATGCGTTTTCCTTCTTCACCATGGCAGCTGGCGCAAGAAAAATCCATCGGTCCGCCACGGAAAAAGAAGGCGCGTTTGCCCAACTCGTAGAAGCGGCGTTCTTCCGGATGGCTCTGAGGCAAAGCCATTCTCATGCCACGGGACTGAGACGAAATCCAGGCAGCCAACGCGGTCACCGAGGCCTGCTCACCTTTGTCAAAGGGTGTGCTGGCTGTTTCTGCCGCATCAAAGCCCTGCAGGGTCTGCATGCAGGTGAGCACACGCGACTCGAGGTCTTGCACCCTGCGAGTGTCCGGGAACCAGCGTGGCATCTGCACCCAGGCCCCTTTGACCACCCCAGGTCCCAGACCCAGGTCGCAGGCTTCGAGTGAAGCCTGCTTGGGTCCTCTGCGGGTCTTCCACAAGTCTTCGCCCTTGGCTTCAAAAAGCTCTGCGGGGTTGCCGTCTTCGAGCATCTTGCGGTATTCAGCAATCCCATCGGCGGCTGACTTGGGTTGAGCCCAAATCGGCCCGGCCAGGGCCATGCCCAAGACCGCTGCCGTCACCACGAAAACATTCATGCGCATAGGCCCTCCTGCAGTCGCAACAAGGGAAAGGTCATGACACCGTGGCCTCATCGGTGCGAGACTCGCCTCGGTTGTCTTTCCAGGTGACTGCAATTTTGTCCCCCGCTTTGGCCCCGCGGACGGTGAACTGCAGAAATGGATTTTTTGAAACCGATGGTCCCCATTCTGCGTTCAAAACCGTTTTTCCGTTGAGCTGTGCGCTCACCTCTTGAATGAACCAGGCAGGAATGGGCTTTCCTGCCGCGTCCTTGCGTTGCCCGGTCTCCATTTCGTGGCTCATCAACACACGAACCGTGGTTTTGTCACCGGCCGCTTGGGCACGGATGCGCATAGGGTCTGCCATGGTGTCTCCTTGAAAATCGATGGGTTGTTTCTGAAGTCGCCGTGCCGTCAACCGCCACAGCCACCCAGCGTGACCTTGACCTCTTTTTGCGCGAAATACACCTTGCCGTCGGCCATCAGGGCCACGGCGATCACATTGGAGGATTGCCCCATCTTCACCCGGGTGGTGAAACTGGGTTCGATGTGCTCGTTCACATCGAAAGCAGCCGTGAGCACACTGGGGTTCTTTTCCACCAGGATCAGCAAGCGCTTGGCACCGGCCAGGCTGGTGGAGGCCCCCACAGGAACGACCGCACCGTTCTCCGCAATGTCGGGTGCCGTGACGGTGATGTCTTTGCTTTCCACCGGTGCATCGGCGCCAAGCGCCTTCATCAGGTCGGCCATGTTTTTGGCTTCGAATGCATCCACCGCGTAGGCGGCCGAAGCCGTTTGGGGCAAGGCCCCCAGTCCGCTGAGCATCAAGGCCACGTGTGCAGAGCGGGCCAGGGCGGTTCGACGGGTCAACATGGTGGTCTCCTCGGTGTATACAAAACGGGGTGGAAAAACGGTGATCCAATTCAAGGGCCGGTGGCCCCTGCAGCCAGCCAGGTGGCGATGGTTTTCACGTCGGTCTCTACAAGCAGCTGAGCGGGCATCGGCACCTGTCCCCAGACACCGGAACCGCCCCGCTTGATCTTGTCGGTGAGGTAGGCCTCTGCGTCGCTTCGACCGCCATGCTTGCCAGCGATCTGCCTGAAACTGGGGCCCACCAGCTTCTGATCGATGCTGTGGCAGGCAGTGCACATGTGCTTCTTGATCAATGCAGTGGCCGTGGTGGGCGAGGCCACCGCAGCCCCAACAGTCGATGTCGGCTCTGTCCGCATGCCCGAGGCACGGGCGGTGTTGATGCCACGCTGCGGCCCGATCAGACGCTGCTGCTCGGCCAGGTTGCCGTTGTTGTTGCGAGCGTGCTCCGGCAGCAACGAAGCCACTTTGGGCTCCAGCTCGCAGGCATGCATGCATGCTGTGGCTTGCACATCCACCATGGATTTCACATGGCCCAACGCTTTGCCAGGCCACATGGCATGGGCTGTGGTCATGCCGTCGCGGTTGGGCAGGCGCTTTTGCACATCTGCGATGTTGCTGTCCGACAGCGTGAAATCGCCTGGCACCACCCCACCCAGGTTCAGCAGATAGGCCGTGACGGCATACACCTCATCGGTTTTCAGGGACTTGGGGGCATTCCAGGGCATTGCACGGTTGATGTAGTCCCACAGCGTGGAGACCGAGGACGCCTTCATCAGCGTGGTTCGCCCCGGGAAATTGCTGTCGTTCAACCGGGCCACGCGCCCGGCCTGGATGTCTTGCGCCGTGGTGCCCCCTACCAACGGCGCAAACACCTCGTTGCTTTCACCAAAGACCCCATGGCAAGAGGCACATCGGTTTTCCCACACATCCTGCCCCAGATTCACAGAGCCCGCCCCCTTGGGCAACCCTTTGAAATCAGGCCGCACATCAATGTCCCATGCGGCCACCTCGGCCTGGGTGGCCACACGCCCGATGCCTGTGTAGGTCACCTGCCCCTGGGCGAACGCATTGATGCCGGCGAGGCCCATCCAGGCCGCCATGGCAAGCTCACGAAAGCTGGACATTGCGCACCTCGCCACTTTCCTCCACCAACCAGGACTGGATGGCATTGTTGTGATAGATGGACCGTGTGCCTCGCACGGCGCGCAGCTGCCGGTACGTGGGCTGCACATAACCGGTCTCGTCGGTCGCGCGGCTCTGCACGATCGCGGGCTTTCCGTCCCACCGCCAATCCAGCGTGAATCGGGTCAGGCATTTGTGCATGACCGGGTCCTGCAATCGCGCCGAACGCCAACTGCGTCCACCGTCGGTCGTCACGTCCACACGACGAACCTTGCCCCGCCCAGACCATGCCAGACCGCTGATCTGGTAGTAGCCCTTGTCCAGCAGCATCTGGCCTCCAGAGGGGGTGGTGACCACGCTTTTGCACTCCTGGATGCTGGTGTATTGCCGATGCAAGCCACCAGGCAACAGGTCGATGTAATGAATGGTTTCGTCCTTGGTGCCATAGGGCTTGTCACCCACTTCTAAGCGGCGCAGGTACTTGACCCAGCTCACCCCCTGAACCCCAGGCACCACCAGGCGCAGTGGATAACCTTGTTCAGGGCGCAGCATTTCACCGTTTTGCCCATAGGCCACCAGCACCTCGCCACTTTCCACCATTTCCATTGGGAGGGTGCGGGTCATGCTGGAACCATCCGCACCTTCCGCCAGAACGTAGCGCGCCTTCTTGAAATCGACACCGCACAGATCGAACAAGACCCGCAAGGGCACCCCCGTGAACTCGCTGCAGCTCAACATGCCGTGGGTGTATTGGCATGTGGGCACGGCCACATTGCCCCACTCCATGCCAGTGTTGGCACCACACTCGATGAAGTGGAACCGGCTCACGCTGGGCAAGCGCATCAACTCGTCCATGGTGAAGACCATGGGTTGTTTGAGCAACCGGTCATCGCTCCCATTGACCATCAATCGGTGCTTTGACGGATCCACATCCCACCACCCCTGGTGATGTCGCTCAAAGTGAAGGCCGCTGGGCGTGACAATGCCGAAGAGTGACTGCAACGGCGCAAAGGAAACCGAAGCCTGCGCGGTTTGGGTCAAACCCGGGCTTTGTCGCCGCTGCACATTGGTCTCGTACCTTGATGGCTTGCCATACCCATCGGTGGCCACCGCCTTTCCCAGGCCCGTGCTGTGCTCTGGGAGATTCAGTATGTTGGGGTCACCTGCCGTCGGCACTTGCGCCGCGGCTGCGGCCGCCGCGCCCGAGATGGCCGCAGCAAATGCACTGCGAACAAAATCTCGCCGCCCCCGCCCCGCTTCTTCGACCACCTGCCGGATGCCCGGCTGTGTCAGAAACCCCTCTGGGGCCTTGCGCACACGCCCAGGAACATGGAATTCACCGTTCACAACATCCCCTCGAATTGCCCAACCACCTTATCCACCTGCACACACAGTGAGACCCAACACCACCGGCCACAGAGGGCATTGCCCATGGTGCTTAACCGTCATACCGCACCAATGCCGACAGGTCATCTGGTTTCACACCGTTAAATAATTCATTGATTACAAATATTGTAATTTACTGATATTTAATACGCACCTAGTGAAAACCACTAAAGCAAGTTCGTTTGGCGGGCATCGGCTTGCAGCGAAGCTGCCCCCTCAACCCCGGCCCCCTCACAGCCGCACCAGTTGAATGAAGGTGAGGCCAGTCAACCTGAGAAATGACAGCCATGAGGAGGCGTCCATTTACCAGGCAGCAGGTCATTGGTTTCCTGAAGCAGGTCGCGCCAAGCCTACCCGTCAGGGGAGCCTGCCACCAAGACAGGTTCAGCGAGTCCGCCTTCTGCAGAGGGTGCGCCAGATACGGCAGCCGGGAAGCCGATGAGGCCCGCTGCCTCAAGCACCCGAAGGTCGAGATCCGCTGGTCAACGGTCGACGCATGCAATGTCTGACCATCACGGGCGATGCACGATGAAGCGCCACCCGCCCCATCACGAAATCACCCCCATCCTGCTCTCAGTCAGGCGCTCAGAAATTCACTCTGCTGGCTGAGAAGCCGTGGCGACCGTCTGCACCGCCTCGCTTTTCTTCATCTTGCGCACCCGGGCGATGGCTTCGAGCTGCCCGGCCCTGGGCCGCGACTGCCCGCGCTCCCAGCTGTAGACGGTCTGCCCGGTCACACCGATCAGCTTACCGAAGGCGGCGGCCGACACACCCAGCTTCTCCCTTTGCCTGACCAGCCGGGCGGCACTGAAGCGGCGCTTGGGTGCCGCGCTGTCACTCGTGTCCGTGGGCACAGGCGGTGCGGCACGCCTGGCCTGCTTCATCGCCTGTTTCAACTGGGTCAGTTCAGTGCGCAGGCTGGTGATCTCCTTGCGCTGGCGCGTCACCGCGGCCTGCAGTTTCTCCACTTCTTTCTTGACCTCCTTGCGCGCCAGGCGGGAGATTTCCGATTTGAGTGAGCTCAGCAAATTTGTCATTTCAAGGGGTATTGCGTGGACATTCAGGCCGCCATCATCCCCCATTTGAGTGATTCCCCCAAATGGGTTTGGGTTCAGCCCTGGCCCATCCATGGGGCTGCAAGGCCACGCACCCGGCACACGCCGGCGCCTGGGGGTTGCAACCCCGGACCCGGGCACGGATCTCGGAGGATGGAGAAGGGTCCAGGAGACTGGGCCCCAATGAAAAAGGCCCCCGCGTTGGCGGGGGCCTTGACTCACTGGCGGAGTGAGAGGGATTCGAACCCTCGATGCGGCTCTACACCGCATACTCCCTTAGCAGGGGAGCACCTTCGGCCTCTCGGTCATCACTCCAAATTTGGTGAAGCCATGATTATGCCTGAGGTTGGTCCAGATCAAACGCCTTGTGCAGCGCGCGCACGGCCAATTCCATGTATTTTTCGTCGATGACCACCGAGGTCTTGATCTCGCTGGTGGAAATCATCTGGATGTTGATGCCCTCTTCGCTGAGCGAGCGGAACATCTTGCTGGCCACACCCACGTGGCTGCGCATGCCGATGCCGACAATGCTGACCTTGCAGATCTTGGTGTCGCCGGCGACGTCGCTGGCGCCCAGGCTGGCCAGCACCTTGGTCTTGAGCAGGTCCACGGTGCGCGCGTAATCGTTGCGGTGCACGGTGAAGCTGAAATCGGTCTTGCCATCCTTGCTGATGTTCTGGATGATCATGTCGACCTCGATGTTGGCGTCGGCCACGGCACCCAGGATCTGGTAGGCGATGCCGGGCTTGTCGGGCACGCCCAGGATGGAGATCTTGGCTTCGTCACGGTTGAAGGCAATGCCGGACACAACGGCTTGTTCCATTTTTTCGTCTTCCTCAAAAGTGATCAACGTGCCGGACTTGGCTTCTTCGTTGAGGTCAATGTCCCAGGGGGTGAA
>CAZKDU010000039.1:0-11636 GCA_964551485.1 uncultured Burkholderiaceae bacterium | reverse complement strand
GCGAACAGACCCGGCACCGCGCGCGCGGTGAGCGGGTTCACCGAGAACAGGTCGCCCGGCACGTGGACCATGCGCAGCAGCGTCGCTTCGCAGGGCATGTGGATGCGGTGGTAGTCGCGCGGGCTCAGGTAGAGCGTGGCGAAGGCGCCGTCCTGGAACTGCGCGGCCAGCGCCGCGTCGCCGCCCAGCAGCGCGGTGGTGCTGTAGCGGTGGCCCTTGGCCTGGAAGATCTGGTCGCGCTCGATGGCACCGCACTGGCTGATGGCGCCGTCCACCGGGCAGACCCAGTCGGCCGCGGCCAGCGGCCGCGCGCCGGCGCGCAGCGGCCGCGTGAAGAACTCGTTGAAGCTGGTGTAGCTGGCGATGTCGGGCTGGGCGGCCTCGGCCATGTCCACGCCGTAGCGCGCGACGAAGCGGCGGATCGCGGCCTGGGTGCCGGCCCCGCCCTGGGCCCGGGCCAGGGCACCGGCCAGCTGGGTCAGGGCCCGCTTGGGCAGAAGGTACTGCGGCAGCACCGCGAAGCGATCGGACATGGGGGCCACCAGCAAAAATGACAGAATCAAAATTCTAGCGGCCGCCCACCCCTGCCCCTCCTCGCCCATGTCTCCTCTGTTCGAAGCCCAGCAGCTCAGCAAGCACTACGGCACCCAGCACGTGGTGCAGGACCTGTCGTTCCAGATCGCGCCCGGCGAGTGCCTGGGCGTGATCGGCCCGAACGGCGCCGGCAAGACCACCACCATCCGCATGTGCCTGGGCCTGACCGCGCCCGACGCCGGGCGCATCACCTACACCCCGGCGGCCGGCCAGCCGCTGCAGATGCCGCGCGACGCCCTGGCCATCAAGGCACAGCTCGGTGTGGTCAGCCAGTTCGACACGCTGGACCCGGACTTCAGCTGCGCCGAGAACCTGCTGGTCTATGGCCGCTACTTCGGCCTGCGCGGCGCCGCCATCCGTGCGCGCATCCCCGAACTGCTGGAGTTCGCCGCGCTCTCGCACAAAGCCGGCGCCCGGCCCGGCGAGCTCTCGGGCGGGATGCGCCGGCGCCTGAGCCTGGCGCGCGCCCTGGTCAACCAGCCGCGCCTGCTGCTGCTCGACGAGCCCACCACCGGCCTGGACCCGCAGGCCCGCCACCTGATGTGGGAGCGGCTGCAGATGTTGTTGCAACAGGGCAAAAGCATTCTTCTGACCACCCACTTCATGGACGAGGCCGAACGCCTGTGCAGCCGCCTGCTGGTCATCGACCACGGCCGCAAGATCGCCGAAGGCCGCCCGCGCGAGCTGATCGCCCAGCACCTGGAACCCGACGTGGTGGAGGTGTACGGCGTGGGCGCGCTGGCGCTATTTGATGCGCCGGCACACGCGGCGCTGCGCGCGCTGGCCGCGCGCGTGGAGGTGAGCGGCGAAACGGTGTTCTTCTACACCGCCGACGCCAAACAGCTGATCAATGCCCTGAACGAACTGCCCGGCCTGCGCACCCTGCACCGGCCGGCCAACCTCGAAGATCTTTTCCTCAAACTCACGGGCCGTCAGATCCGCGAAGAGGGATAACCATGACCCACAACACACTGTCTTTCTGGCGCCCGCCCGTCCTGTCCCTGCGCTGGTGGCCCGTTTTCCTGCGCAACCTGCTGGTCTGGCGCAAGCTGGCCATCCCCAGCCTGGTGGGCAACATCGCCGAACCACTGATGTGGCTGGTGGCCTTCGGCTACGGCCTGGGTGCGCTGGTCGGCCCCGTGCGGCTGGGCGACACCCAGGTGCCCTACATCCTGTTTCTGGCCAGCGGCAGCATCTGCATGAGCGCCATGAACGCAGCCAGCTTCGAGGCGCTGTACTCGGCGTTCTCGCGCATGCACGTGCAGAAAACCTGGGACGGCATCATGAACGCCCCGGTCGGCCTGGACGACGTGGTGCTGGCCGAGATGCTCTGGGCCGCCTTCAAGGCGCTGTTCACCGTGACCGCCATCCTGGGCGTGATGCTGGCCCTGGGCATCAGCCACAGCCCGCACCTGCTGCTGGCCTGGCCGGTGCTGCTGGGCGTGGGCATCACCTTCAGCTGCATCGCGCTGATCTTCAACGCCCTGGCCAAAGGCTACGACTTCTTCACCTACTACTTCACGCTGTTCCTCACGCCCATGATGTTCCTCTCGGGCGTGTTCTTTCCGCGCGAGCAGTTGCCGGCCGGGGTGCGCGAGGTCTCGCAGTGGCTGCCGCTGACCCAGGCCGTGGAGCTGGTGCGCCCGCTGTTCATGGGCCAGTGGCCCGAGCACCCGCTGCGCCACGCCCTGGTGCTGCTGGCCTACACCGTGGCCGCGTTCTGGACCGTGCTGGCGCTCACGCGCCGGCGCTTCAGGGCCTGAGGCCCGCCATCGGCAGACGTTGACACGCACCGGCGCACCCGGCGGTGTTCTTGTGTCACACCCCACGGCATTCGGTCACCTGTCTCGCTCCTTGAGGAGCTGCGCTCAGGCTGTGTCGTCCAAATGACAAATCGCAACCGCTACCATGACAGCCTGATTTTTTCGCAGGAGCACATTGCAATGACTATCAGCACCGTCGGCATCATCGGCGCCGGCACCATGGGCAACGGCATCGCCCAGGCCTGCGCGGTTTCGGGCATCCAGGTCGTCATGGTCGACATCTCCGACGCGGCCGTGGCCAAGGGCCTGGCCGCCGTCTCGGGCAGCCTGGAGCGGCTGCTCAAGAAGGAGAAGATCAGCGCCGCCGACAAGGACGCGGCCCTGGCCCGCATCAAGGTCAGCACCAGCTACGACGACCTCAAGGCCGCGCAGCTGGTGATTGAGGCCGCCACCGAGAACCACGCGCTCAAGCTCAAGATCCTCAAGCAGGTGGACGACCTGGTGGCGCCCGAGGTCATCATCGCCTCCAACACCTCGTCGATCTCCATCACCAAGCTGGCCGCCGCCACCAGCCGGCCCGACCGCTTCATCGGCATGCACTTCTTCAACCCCGTGCCCATGATGGCGCTGGTGGAGATCATCCGCGGCCTGCAGACCAGCGACGCCACCCATGCCGCCGTGCAGGCCCTGGCCACAGCCCTGGGCAAGACCCCGATCACCGTGAAGAACGCGCCGGGCTTCGTGGTCAACCGCATCCTGGTGCCCATGATCAATGAGGCCCTGTTCGTGCTGGCCGAAGGCGTCGCCACGCCCGAGGACATCGACGCCGGCATGAAGCTGGGCTGCAACCAGCCGATCGGCCCGCTGGCCCTGGCCGACATGATCGGCCTGGACGTGTGCCTGGCGGTCATGGAGGTCTACCTGGCCGAATTCGGCGACAGCAAGTACCGCCCCTGCCCGCTGCTCAAGGAGCTGGTGGCCGCCGGCCGCCTGGGCCGCAAGACCGGCCAGGGCGTCTACACCTACTGAGCCACGCACGCCAGCCAAGGGGCCAAGGCCCCTTGTTTTTCATGGATTTAAATTGCACAAAATTTAATTGCCGGCAACAATCCTGCCCATGACCACCCTCCACCCCACCCCGGACGAGCTGCTCCAGCTGGACAACCAGCTGTGCTTCGCGCTGGACTCGGCGTCGCTGGCGATGACCAAGCTCTACAAGCCGCTGTTGGACGAGCTGGGCATCACCTACCCGCAGTACTTGGTGCTGCTGGCGCTTTGGGAAACCGACGGCCTGATGGTCTCGGCCCTGGGCGAGCGCCTGCAGCTCGACTCGGGCACGCTCACCCCGCTGCTCAAGCGGCTGGAGGCGCGCGGCCTGGTCAGCCGCCTGCGCGCCGTGGCCGACGAGCGCCGCGTGCACATCCACCTGACGCCCGAGGGGCGCCGCCTCAAGGCCCGCGCGCGCAAGCTGCCGGGCTGCGTGCTCGCCGCCAGCCAGTGCTCGGTGGACGAGGTGCTGGCCCTGACGCGCCAGGTGCAGGCCCTGCGCAGCCGGCTGCGTGCCTGAGCTGCCACCCGGTTGCTTCCCCGTTGTGTCTTTGTTTCACCCCACCACCGTCAACCCCATCGAAAGGACACCCCATGGTCACCAAGCTCGACAAAGTGCTCTACACCGCCCACGCCAAGGCCACCGGAGGCCGCGACGGCCGCGCCACCACCTCGGACGGCCTGCTCGACGTGAAGCTGGCCCCGCCCAAGGAACTGGGCGGCATGGGCGGCGCCACCAACCCCGAGCAGCTGTTCGCGGCCGGCTACTCGGCCTGTTTCCTGGGTGCGCTCAAGCATGTGGCGGGCCAGCAGAAGGTGGCCCTGCCAGCCGACGCCTCGATCAACGGCAGCGTGGGCATCGGCCCGATCCCGGCGGGCTTCGGCATCGAGGCCAAGCTGGTGATCAGCCTGCCCGGCCTGGACCGCGCTCTGGCGCAGAAGCTGGTGGACGCGGCGCACCAGGTCTGCCCCTACTCCAACGCCACGCGCGGCAACATCGAGGTCACGCTGGAACTGGCCTGAACCCCGCCTGGGGCGCACAGGCGCCCCGCGCAGGCGCCGCTTTGCGGCATGATGGCGGGCATGTTGTGCCCGCCTTTTTTTTGGGAGCCCGGCCCGCAATGAAACTGGCCCTGCTCTCCGATATCCACGCCAACGCCCTGGCCCTGGAGGCCTGCCTCGAACACGCCCAGGCCCAGGGCGCGCAGCGCCTGGCCGTGCTCGGCGACTCGGTGGGGTATGGCGCCGAGCCCGCCGCCGTGGTGCAGCAGCTTATGGCGCTGGCGGCCCAGGGGGCCATCGTGCTGCAGGGCAATCACGACCTGGCTGCGGTGCAGCCCCCGCCCCCGCCATCCACCCACGCCCCGGCCGCCGCGCCCACGGCCGAGAGCCTGGGTGCGGGCTGGACGCACCGTCAGCTCAGCCCCGCGCAGCGCGCCTTCCTGGCCGGCCTGCCGCTGACAGCAAGCGAAGACCCATGGCTGCTGGTGCACGCCAGCGCCGACGCGCCCGGGCGCTGGCGCTACGTGGACGACGAGCGCAGCGCCGCCGCCAGCCTGGACGCGGCCTGCGCTGACCCGGCCGTGCACTACGTCTTCGGCGGCCACGTGCACCACCAGCGCCTGTTCTATCGCGGCGCCGGCCAGGGTCTGATGCGCTTCGAACCGCGCCCCGGCGTGCCGATCCCGGTGCCGCTGCACCGGCGCTGGATCGCCACTGTGGGCTCGGTCGGCCAGCCGCGCGACGGCGACCCGCGCGCCATGTACGCGCTGCTTGACACTGGCACGCGGCAGCTGTGTTTCCACCGCGTCCACTACGACCACCTGGCTGCGGCCGCAGCGGTGCGCGCCGCCGGCCTGCCCGAGTTCTTCGCCCAGCGGCTGGAGCAGGGCCGGTGAAGCTGCTGCCCCCGGGCACCGAGCTCGACGGCTTCGTCATCGGCGAGTGCCTGCACGCCGGGGGCATGGCCCACATCTACCGCGTGGAGTACAGCCGCGCCGACAACCCTGACCGGGCCCCAGACCCGGGCTTTCCCATGGTCATGAAGGTGCCGCGCATGACCGCCGGCGACGGCGCCGAGAACATCATCGGCTTCGAGATCGAACAGCAGATTTTGCGGGTGCTGCACGGCCCGCATGTGCCGCGCTTCGTCGCCACCGGCGACCTGGCGCGCCTGCCCTGGCTGGTCATGGAGCAGGTGCCGGGCCGGACCCTGGAGCACTGGCTGGATCAGCCCGAGCCGCAGCCGCTGGAGGAGATCGTGCGCCTGGGCCTGGCCATGGCGCGCGCCGTGCACAGCCTGCACCAGCAGGATGCGGTGCACCTGGACCTCAAGCCTGGCAACGTGATGGTCAAGCCCGACGGCCAGGCCGTGCTGCTGGACTTCGGCCTGTCCTGGCACGCCCACTACCCCGACCTGCTGGCCGAGGAACTGCGCAAGGCCGTGGGCTCGCCCGGCTGGATCGCCCCTGAGCAGATCGTGGGTGTGCGCGGCGACCCGCGCAGCGACATCTACGCGATCGGCGTCATGCTCTACCAGCTCACGGTGCGGCGCCTGCCGTTCGGCAGCCCGCAGACCGCCAGCGGCATGCGCCAGCGCCTGTGGGCCGAACCGCGCCCGCCGCGCCACTACCGCCCCGGCCTGCCCGAGTGGCTGCAGGAGGTGATCCTGCGCTGCCTGGAGCCCGAGGCCGCGCGCCGCTACCCGAGTGCCAGCCACCTGGCCTTCGACCTCAGCCACCCAGGGCAAATCGAGGTCACCGAGCGCGGGCGGCGTCTGCAGGTGCCCAGCCTGCGCACCCATGCGCGGCGCTGGCTGCGCGCCGCCGGCATGCACTACCAGCCAAGCCCACTGCCCACCGAGCGGCTGGACGCCGCGCCCATCGTCATGGTGGCGGTGCCGCATTACGACGTGAGCGACGCCACCCTCTTCTCCCTGCGACAAGCGGCAGGGCAGGTGCTGGCGCTGCGCCCCAACGCGCGACTGGCCTGCGTGACCGTGATCTCGCCCGGCCAGACCAGCACCACGCGCGACGACCACAGCGAAACCCAGGTACACCGCCGCCACCTGGCGCGGCTGCGCCAGTGGGCCAAGCCGCTGGGCCTGCCCTTCAACACCCTGTCCTGCCATGTGCTGGAGTCGGGCGACGTGGCCCAGGCCCTGGTGCGCTACGCGCGCGGCAACGCCGTGAGCATCCTGGTCATGGGCGCGGCCACCCACGGCGTGCACATGCAACGACTGGTGGCCACCGTGCCCATCAAGGTGGCCATGGACGCGCCCTGCACCGTGGTGCTGGTCAAGCAGGCCGCCCCCTTCGAACACCTGGACACCCTGCTCCCCCCCGTCGTCGATGCCTCACCCTTTTGAATCCCTGACCCCGGACCGCGTGCTGGATGCGCTGGCCCAGGTCGGCCTGCATGGCGACGGCCGCCTGCTCGCGCTCAGCTCCTACGAAAACCGCGTCTACCAGGCGCACCTGGAGGACGGCAGCGCCGTGGTGGCCAAGTTCTACCGGCCTGGGCGCTGGCGCGATGCGCAGATCCTCGAAGAGCACACCTTCGCCGCCGAACTCGCCGCGGCCGAGGTGCCCATGGTCGCGCCCCTGGTGCTCGACGGCCAGACCCTGCACCACCTGCCGGCCGTGCCCGAGCAGGGCCTGGCCGGCTTCGCCTTCAGCGTCAGCCCGCGCCGCGGCGGCCGCCCGCCCGAGCTCGACGACCCCGAGGTGCTGGAATGGGTGGGCCGCTTCCTGGCGCGCCTGCACGGCGTGGGCGCGGCACGGCCGTTTGCCGAGCGCCCAGCGCTGGACCTCGCCGAGTTCGGCCACGCGCCGCGCGACTGGCTGCTGGCCCACCACGGCGTGCCGCTGGACGTGGCGTCCGCGTGGCAGGCGCGCTGCCAGGAAGCTCTGGATTTGATAGCACAGTATCCAGCACTGACAAGGGCTTCAGGCCAATATGATGCCCAAACCGGGGATGGCACGGCCTGCCTGCGGCTGCACGGAGACTGCCACCCCGGCAACATCCTCTGGACCCCGGCAGACCGCCCCGGCGGCGGCCCGCATTTCGTCGACCTGGACGACGCCCGCAGCGGCCCGGCCGTGCAGGACCTGTGGATGCTGCTCAGCGGCGACCGGCGCCAGCGCAGCCTGCAGCTCGCCACCCTGCTCGACGGCTACGAGCAGGTGCGCGACTTCGACCGGCGCGAGCTGGTCCTGATCGAGCCGCTGCGCACCCTGCGCCTGATCCACTACAGCGCCTGGCTGGCGCGGCGCTGGGACGACCCGGCCTTCCCCGCCGCCTTCCCGTGGTTCGGCAGCAGCGACTACTGGCGCGGCCAGGTGCAGATGCTGGAGGAGCAGATCGAGGCCATGCAGGACGAGCCACTGGTGGCCTGAATCACCCATCAGCACCCACCACACAAGGCCCCGCCGCGCCCGCACGCTCAGGCGCTTAGACCCAGCGGTTGTTTGCTTTCCACGATTGATTGGTTGGTGACCGCGCGCTTCACCACCACAATGGACCCCGGTTCTCAGCGGCAGCGCAACCCTCTTCACGGCGGGCCTGCCGGCCGCGGCGAGCCCTGTTCAGTTTGTCTCTTAAGGGTTCTCGCGGGCCACGCCAGTGGCCCGCTTTTTTTCGCCCCGGCACAATTCACCCAGGCACAAGCACCCGGTTCTGCCAGCAGCCACGCCCCAGTGCCGGGCCACGGCCTGGCACTGGCCCAGGTTCAGCGCACCGGGTTCTCCAGCACCCCGATGCCATCCACCTCGATGCGCACCAGGTCGCCCGGCTGCAGGTATTTGGGTGGCTGAAACCCAATGCCCACCCCCACCGGCGTGCCGGTGGCGATCACGTCGCCCGGGTACAGCGTGATGCCGGCCGACAGGGTCTCGATGAGCTGGGGGATGCCGAAGATCATGTCGCTGGTGGGCGCGTCCTGGCGCAGCTCGCCGTTGACCCAGCAGCGCACGCGGGTGCGGGTGCCGTCACATTCGTCGGCGCTGACCAGCCAGGGGCCCATGGGGCAGAAGCTGTCGAACGACTTGCCCATGTGCCACTGCGTGTGGCGGTTCTGCCAGTCGCGCGCGGTCACGTCGTTGACGATGGTGTAGCCCCAGACGTGCTGCAGCGCGTCGGCCGCGCGGATGCCCTTGCCGCCGCGGCCGATCACCACGGCCAGCTCGGCCTCGTAGTCGACCGCGCTGGACACCCCGGCCGGCACCACGATGGCCTCGCCCGGGCCGACCACCGACTCGGGCACCTTGCTGAAGACGATGGGGTGGCTGGGCGCGTCGCCGCTGGCCAGCGATTGCAGGCCGCTCCTGGCCACCTCGGCCACATGGGCCTGGTAGTTCTTGCCCACGCAGAACAGGTTGCGGCGAGGGCGCGGCAGCGGTGCGGCCAGCACCACGCTGGCCAGCGGCAGCGCCGGGCCGGCCGCGGGCAGCGGCTGGCCCCGGGCCTGCAGCTCCAGCAGGCCCAGCACGCCGCGCTCGGTCAGGGCCGGCGGCGTCTGCAGCGGGCGGATGCTTTGATGGTCGTCCGAAACCAGGCCCACGGCCAAGTCGGGGTCGTGAGCGCGCCGACGGAAGGCAGCCAGTTTCATGGGTCCACACTCGTTGTGACAAAAGACATTCTGCAATGGAACCTGAAGGCGCGGCGGGCCCCACACAGCCGGTCAAGCGCCCAGGCCACGCAGTCACTGGGCCGGCGCAGGAGAGGTCTTGCGAGCAGGGTCTTTGGGGTCGTACAGCACGGTGCCTGTGCCCACCCCAACCCCAACGCCGGCCCCCCCCACCTCAGGGCCCACACCCACGCCCACACCGCCGGTGACCTGACCATCCTGGTTGACGCCCACGCCCACCCCGACCGGACCGACGCCGGTGCCCACCCCCACACTGAGGCCCCCAGTGCCCACCCCCACACCCACGGACACGCCGGGCAGCACCGGCACGCTGATGCCGGCCCCCGCGCCCACCGAGCCGCAGCCTGCCAGGCCCAACGCGGCCATCAGGGCCAGCGCAAGCCAGGCGGCGCGAGACGGGTGTGCAGACCAGACAAATGCCATGGGGCCCATTGTGCGCCGGGGGTCAGGGCCATGCCAAGCTCAACCGAGCGCAAAACTCAGCAGGCACACCACCACCCCCATCAGCAGCAGGCCGGCCATGAAGGTCTTGTCGGCCAGTTCCTCCAGCCGCAAGCCACGCGCGGCGCTGCGGATGGCGCCGTAGGACAGCATGGCGCTGGCCAGGAACACCAGCGAGTCCAGCGCCAGCAGCTCGTCGATCCAGCTGTCCAGGCCGCGGCTCAGGTGGGTGAGCTTGACAATGCTGAGCACGGTCATGCACACGCCCACCATGGTGGCGGCCGTGGGCAGGATGTGGCCGGACAGCGGCGGCTTCACGCGCGCGGGCAGGCCGGGTTCAGACCAGCAGCGCGTTGACGCGCTTCACATAGGCGGCCGGGTCCTCGGGCAGGCCGCCCTCGGCCAGCAAGGCCTGGTCGAACAGGATGTGGGCCAGGTCATGGAAATGCACCTGGGCATCGGCCCCGAGCTTCTTCACCAGGGCGTGCTCGGCATTGACCTCAAGCACCGGCTTGACTTCCGGGGCCTTCTGGCCGGCCTGCTTGAGCAGGCGCGCCATCTGGGTGCTGATGCCGCCGTCCTGCACCACCAGGCAGGCCGGGCTGTCCACCAGGCGGGTGGTCACACGCACGTCCTCGGCCTTGTCCTTCAGCGCCTCCTTGAGGCGGGCCAGCACCGGCTTGAAGGCCTCGGCGGCTTCTTCGGCGGCCTTCTTCTCGGCCTCGTCCTGCAGCTCGCCCAGGTCCACCGCGCCCTTGGCCACGCTCTGCAGCGGGGTGCCGTCGAACTCGTGCAGGAAGTTCAGCGCCCACTCGTCGACGCGGTCGGTCATGAGCAGCACCTCGATGCCCTTCTTACGGAAGATCTCGAGCTGCGGGCTGTTCTGGGCCGCGGCCAGGCTGTCGGCGGTGATGTAGTAGATGGCCTGCTGGCCTTCTTTCATGCGCGCCTTGTAGTCGGCCAAGCCCACGCTCGCGCCGTCGCCGTCGCCGCCGGTGCTGGCGAAGCGCAGCAGGCGCGCCAGCTTCTCGCGGTTGGCGAAGTCCTCGCCCAGACCTTCCTTTAGCACGCTGCCGAACTCGGCGTAGAAACGGGTGTACAAGCCCTCCTTGGCCTTGTCTTCCTCGCTGACCACGTCGGTCACGCCGTCGGCGCCGTCAGCGGCCTCGTGCCGGTCGTGTTTGGCCAGGTCTTCGAGCAGGGCCAGCACGCGGCGGGTGTTGCCCTCGCGGATGGTGCGCACGTCGCGGCTTTCCTGCAGCAGCTCGCGGCTCACGTTGAGCGGCAGGTCGGCCGAATCCACCACGCCCTGCACGAAGCGCAGGTACTGCGGCAGCAGGGCCTCGGCCTCGTCCATGATGAAGACGCGCTTGACGTAGAGCTTGATGCCGGGCTTCTTGTCGCGGTTCCAGAGGTCCTGGCCGGCCTGCGACGGGATGTACAGCAGCTGGGTGTACTCGGTGCTGCCCTCGACACGGTTGTGGCTCCAGGTCAGCGGCTCGGCTTGGTCATGGCTGAGCTGCTGGTAGAAGGCCTTGTACTGCTCGGGCGTGATGTCTTTCTTCGGGCGCGACCAGAGCGCGCTGGCCTGGTTGATGGTCTCCCACTCGCCGGTCTTGACCATGGCGCCGGGCTGGCCCTCCTCGCCGTCCTTCCACTCCTCTTTTTCCATGAGGATGGGCAGGCTGATGTGGTCGGAGTACTTGCCAACGATGTGCTTGATCTGCCAGCCGTTGGCGTAGTCCAGCGCGTCGTCGCGCAGGTGCAGGATCACACTGGTGCCACGCGCCGCGCGGGTGATGGCCTCGACCTCGAAGTCGCCGGTGCCGCCACTGACCCAACGCACCCCCTCGCCGGCCGGCAGGCCGGCGCGGCGCGACTCCACCGTGATCTTGTCGGCCACGATGAAGCCCGAGTAAAAGCCCACGCCGAACTGACCGATGAGCTGGCCCTGCTCGCTGGCGCTGGCGCGCTGGTCGCCGCTCAGGCGCCCCATGAAGTCCTTGGTGCCGCTCTTGGCAATGGTGCCCAGGTGCTCGATGGCCTCCTGCTGGCTCATGCCGATGCCGTTGTCGGTGATGGTCAGGGTCTTGGCGGCCGCATCGAACGCGATGCGCACCTCGAGGTTGGGCGCGTCCTCGTAC
>CAZKDU010000038.1:7759-11707 GCA_964551485.1 uncultured Burkholderiaceae bacterium | reverse complement strand
GGCTCGAGGCCCAGGGCATCGGCCTGGACGTGGGTGTGGCGCGGGTGCCGATCGTGCCGGCCGCCGTGCTGTTCGACCTGGGCCTGGGCGACCCCGCCATCCGACCCGACACCGAGGCCGGCTGGCAGGCCTGCGCCGCCGCCAGCGCGCGCCGCGCGGCCGAGGGCAGCGTGGGCGCCGGAGCCGGCGCCACCGTGGGCAAGCTGTTCGGCATGGCGCGCGCCATGAAGGGCGGCATCGGCACCGCCTCGGTCACGGTCGGCCCGTTCACCGTGGGCGCACTGATCGCCTGCAACGCGCTGGGCGACGTGCTCGACCCCGACAGCGGACGCCTGCTGGCCGGCGCGCGTCGCCACCCCGGCGGCCGGGCCCTGCTCGACAGCCGGCGTGCCCTGCTGCGCGGTGTGCCGGTGCAGACCGTGCTCAGTGGCCAGCACACCACCATCGGCGTGGTGGCCACCAACGCCACCCTGACCAAGGCCCAGGCCGGCAAGCTGGCCCAGCTCGCCCACGACGGCCTGGCACGCAGCATCAACCCGGTCCACACCCAGGCCGATGGCGACACCCTGTTCGCCCTGGCCACGGGCCGGCACCCCGGCCCGGCCGACCCGCTGCGCCTGGGGGTGATGGCGGCCGAGGCCACGGCACGGGCGGTGCAGCGCGCCGTGCTGTGCGCCCAGGGCCTGCGCCTCGGGGGCCAGCGCTGGCCGGCCGCAGCCGACCTGGGCTGAGCGGCGTGGCGGGCCGACCGACCGCGGTCCACCCCCCTCAGCTTCAGGCCACACCGTGCTGGCGCTCGCGTCCTGGTGCTCGTTTTTTCGGGAAGGGTCGAATGCCCCGGTCAGCCGGGCGCGCGCAGCAGTTCGTGCAGCACCCGGGCCATGACCTGGGTGGCGCGGCGCAGGTCCTGCAGCGCCAGCCGCTCGTCGGCCTGCTTGGCGTGGGACTCGGCCACGCTGCGCGGGCCGGCACCATACAGCACGGCGGGAATGCCGGCCTCGGCGTAGTGCCGCGCGTCGGTGTACAGCGGCGTGCCCACGGCCGGCACCGGCTCGCCCAGCACCACACGGCCATGGCGCTGAATCGCCGCCACCAGCGGCCGCTGGCCTGGCAGGGGCTGCAGCGGCCGCGCCAGCAGCAGGCGCCGCACCTCGACCCGCAGTCCCGGGGTGGTCGCCGCGGCCTGGGCGATGAGCCGGCGCAGCGTGGCCTCGACCTCGGCCGGGTCTTCCTCGGGCAGCATGCGCCGGTCGAGCCGCCAGCGCACCTGGCCCGGCACCACGTTGGTGTGGGTGCCGCCCTCGATGCGGCCGATGTTGAGCGTCGGGTGGTCGATGCCCGGGACCTGCGAGCGCTGCCGGCGGTACACCGCGTTCTGCGCATACAGCGCCTGCAGCACCGGCAGCGCGCCCTGCAGCGCGTCCAGCCCGGTCTCGGGCACGGCGGCGTGGGCGGCCCGGCCCAGGGCCGTGACCTCGAGCTGCAGGCAGCCGTTGTGCGCCGTGACCACGGCGTAGCTGAAGCCGGCCGCCACCACGGCGTCGGGCCGGGTCAGGCCCTGGCGCAGCAGCCAGGCCGGGCCGAGCGCACCGCCCAGCTCTTCGTCGTAGGTGAAGTGCAGCTCGAGCTGGCCGCGCAACGGCACGCCCAGGGCCTCGAGTGCGCGCAGCGCGAAGGTGTAGGTGGCGAAGTCGCTCTTGCTCACGGCGGCGGCGCGGCCATAGAGCTGGCCGTCCACCACCTCGGCGCCGTAGGGGTCGTGGGTCCAGCCGTCGCCGGGCGGCACCACGTCGCCATGGGCGTTGAGCGCCAGCGTCGGGCCGCCTGGGCCATAGCACCGCCGCACGATCAGGTTGGTGACCGAGGCCATGCCCTGGGCGCGCACCTCGGTCCCGGGCACCGGGTAGCGCTCGGCCTGCAGGCCCCAGGCGCCCAGCAGCGCGGCGGTGCGCTCGGCGTGTGGCGCGTTGTCGCCCGGCGGGGTGTCGGTGGGCACCCGCACCAGGGCCTGCAGGAACTGCAGCGCCTCGTCGAAATGGGCGTCGACCCAGGCGTCCAGGCGCTGCAGTTCGTGCCCGTGGGCGTGCGCGCCGGAGAGCGGCCCAGCGGGGGGCGGGGGGAAGGCGGTGTCCGGGCTCATGGTGCGGCCAGCTCGGCGGCGAGCTGCTCCAGCAGGTGACTGAAGGCCTCGGCGGCGAGCTGCAGATCGTCGCTGGTGCTGCTCTCCAGCGGGTTGTGGCTGATACCACCGTGCTCGCCACGCACGAACAGCATGGCCTGGGGCAGCACGCGGTGCAGCTGCATGGCGTCGTGGCCGGCACCGCTGGGCAGGCGCCGCAGCGGCAGGCCCAGGGCCTGCACGGCACGCTCCCAGCGCCGCTGCCAGGCCGGGTCGCTGGGCGCGGCGGCGGCGCGCAGGGTCTCCTGCCAGGTGGCCTGCACCCCGCGGCGCGCGGCGATGGCCTGCAGCTCGGCCAGCACGTCGTGCGCCAGTGCGTCGCGCTGGGCGTCGCTGGGCGCGCGCAGGTCCAGGCTGAAGCGGCACAGGCCGGGCACCACGTTGACCGAGCCCTCGGGCACCTGCAGCTCGCCCACGGTGGCCACGGCGTCGGCGTCCTGGCGCGCGCGGCGCTCGGTATACAGCAGCAGCTCGGCCACGGCCGCGGCGGCGTCGTGGCGGCGCGCCATGGGGGTGGTGCCGGCGTGGCTGGCCAGGCCGCGCACCTCGGCACGGTAGCGCAGGCTGCCGTTGATGGCGCTGACCACCCCCAGCGGCAGGTGGGCCTCGCACAGCACCGGCCCCTGCTCGATGTGCACCTCCACGAAGCCCAGGTAGCGGGCCGGGTCGCGCCGCAGGCCCGCGATGTCCTCGGCGCGCAGCCCGGCCTGCGCCAGCGCCTCGGCCAGCGACACGCCCTGGGCGTCGCGCTGGGTCAGCCAGGCCGGCTGAAAGTCGCCGGTGAGTGCGCTCGACCCCATGAAGGTGGCGGGAAAGCGCTGCCCCTCCTCCTCGGCGAAGCCCAGCACCTCGATGCCGAACGGCAGGCGCCGGCCGGCGCGCGCCAGGGCCCGCACACAGGCCATGGGCACGAGGATGCCCAGGCGCCCGTCGAAGCGGCCGGCGTTGCGCACGGTGTCGTAGTGGCTGCCGGTGAGCAGGCGGCGCGCGCCCGGGTCGGCACCCTCGTAGAGGCCGACCACGTTGCCCACGGCGTCGATGGCCACATGGTCGAAGCCGCCGCCGCGCATGCGCTCGGCCAACTCGTGCGCGCAGGCGCGGTGCGCCGGGCTCAGGTAGGTGACGGTGAGCTGGCCGCGCGCCTGGGCCTCGGGCTCGCTGTGCCGCGCCAGCGCGGCGTGCCAGTCCCAGAGCTCGTGGCCCAGCACGGGCACGGCGCCGAACCTGTCCTGCAGGCGCAGCTCGGCGATGCGGTGGATCTGGCGCAGGCACTCGGCCTGCTCCAGCGCGGGCGGGTGCTGCAGGCGGCGCGCCAGCGTGGCCAGGATCTCGGCGCGGCGCAGGCCGTCGCCGCGCGGCCCGCGCACCGCCAGCACGAACGGGAAACCGAAGCGCTCGCGGTAGGCCTGGTTCAGCGCCTGCAGGCGCGCCAGTTCCTCGGGGCTGCACTGGTCGAGGCCGGCGCGGCCCTGCTCCTGGCGCGACTCGGGCGTGAGCCCGGCCTCGGCCACGCGCCCGCCGAGTTCGGGGTGGGCACAGATCAGGGCGCGCTGTGCGTCCGGGCCGGCTGCGTCCACCACACGGGCCAATGCATGCTTGAGCTGGGCCAGGCTCTGGAACGGGCGTTGCGCCAGCACCGCCTCGGTGACCCAGGACGAGTGCTCGTAGATGCCGTCGAGCAGGCGCGCAGCCTGCGCCGGCGGCCAGGTGTTCAGGGCGTCAAGGGTGGCCACCATGCTCAGCCCGCAAACGGGTGGACGCGCTGCCAG
>CAZKDU010000038.1:0-7749 GCA_964551485.1 uncultured Burkholderiaceae bacterium | reverse complement strand
ATCACCGTGGTGGCTGATAGGGATGGCGCTGGTGCCAGTGGCGCGCGATGTCGATGCGCCGGCAGACCCACACCTGGTCGTGGCGCTGCACGTGGTCCAGGAACTTCTGCAGCGCACCAAAGCGCCCGGGCCTGCCGAGCAGGCGGCAGTGCATGCCGATGCTCATCATGCGGGGGATCTGAGCGCTCTCGGCGTAGAGCACATCGAAGCTGTCCTGCAGGTAGCTGAGGAAATGCGCGCCGGTGTTGAAGCCCTGGGCCTGCACGAAGCGCATGTCGTTGCAGTCCAGGGTGTAGGGCAGCATCAGCCGCGGCAGCACGCGGCCGTCGGCCAGGGTCACACGGGTCCAGAACGGCAGGTCGTCGCTGTAGCAGTCGCTGTCGTACTCGTAGCCGCCGTGCTCCAGCACCAGGCGGCGCGTCTGCGGGCTGTCGCGCCCGGTGTACCAGCCCAGCGGCCACTGCGGCCCGGCCAGCTCGCGCAGGAGGCGCGTGGCCTCGGCGATGTGGGCGCGCTCGGTGGCCTCGGGCATGTGCTGGTGGTGCACCCACTTGAGGCCATGGCAGGCAACCTCGTGCCCGGCCTCGACCAGGTGGCGCGCCAGCGCCGGGTGGCGCTGCAGGGCCGTGGCCACGGCGAACACCGTGAGCGGCAGGCCGCGCCGCTCGAACTCGCCGAGCAGGCGCCAGACCCCGACGCGCGAGCCGTACTCGTACATGGACTCCATGCTCATGTGGCGCTCGGGGTAGGCCTGGGCGCCGACGATCTCCGACAGGAAGACTTCCGAGGCCGGGTCGCCGTGCAGCACGTTGCTCTCGCCGCCCTCTTCGTAATTGAGGACGAACTGCACGGCCAGGCGCGCACCACCCGGCCACTGGGCCTGTGGCGGTTGCGGACCGTAACCGACCAGGTCGCGCGGGTAGGTGGCCGCGCTGGGAGGGACTGGGGTGGAGGTCATGGCGGAGCTCGCAGGTCGGTGGGTGGGCGGGGCTCAGGCCAGGGCCAGTCCCAGGCTGGCGCGCGGGTGCGGGCCGTCGAAATCGAGTGAGGCCTCGACCTGGCGCAGGTGCTGCACCATCAGCCGGGCGGCCCGGGCGCCGTCGCGCGCAGCCAGGGCCTTGACGATCTCGGCATGCCCGTGGTGCGAGTGCACGGCCGCGCCCGGGCTCTGGTACAGGCGCGTGATCAGGGCGCTGCGCGAGACCAGCTCGCCGAGCAGCTCGGCCAGCACCTCGTTGCCCAGCAGTTCGGCCAGACGCACATGGAAGTCGCCAAGCAGGGTGTGACGGCTGCCGCTGTCGCTGCCGGCCACGGCGGCGCGCTCGCGCGCCAAGTGCGCGCGCAGCGCGCGCAGGCGGGCCGGCGTGGCTTGGCGCGCGAAGTCACGCGCCAGCTCGGCCTCGAGCATGCGCCGCACCGCGAACACCTGGCGCGCCTCGTTGGCCGAGGGCGCAGCCACGAAGGCGCCGCGCGCCGGCTCCAGCCGCACCAGCCGGTGCTGCGCGAGCTGGAACAGGGCCTGGCGCACCAGGGTGCGCGACACGCCGAAGTGGTCGGCCAGCTTCTGCTCGGCCAGCTTGGCGCCGGGCGGCAGCCGGTGCTCGACAATGGCCTGAGTCAGGGCCTCGACGATCTGGCGGGTGCTGCTGGCTTCCATGCGACCATGATAGGTGCGGCACGGGAAACTGTATACACTTTTGGTGAACAAAACCGCAACCGCGGCCACCACCGGAGAGGCCACCATGGGCTTGAGCACACATGTACTGGACACCATGCACGGCAGCCCGGCCGCCGGCATGTCGGTGGCGCTGTACGCCACCGACGGCGCCACCGCGGCCCTGCTCCGACGCGTCACGCTGAACGCCGACGGCCGCTGCGACACCCCGCTGTGCGAGACCGGCGCGCTGCGGCGCGGCACCTACCGGCTGGTGTTCGAGGTGGCGGCCTACTTCCGCGCGCGCCAGGTGGCGCTGCCCGAACCGAACTTCCTCAGCCAGGTCAGCCTGGACTTCGGCGTGGCCGACCCGGACCGCCACTACCACGTGCCGCTGCTGGTCAGCCCCTGGGGCTACACCACCTACCGCGGCTCCTGAGCCGCAGGCCCATGCCCCTCCTGCTCGACCGCTTCCTGCAGCGCCTGGCCGGCGAGCCGGCAGTGCTGGTGCGGGTCCAGGCCGCGCGCGGCTCGGTGCCACGCGCGCCCGGGGCCTGGATGGCGGTGTTCGCCGGGTCCGTGGTCGGCAGCATCGGCGGCGGCCACCTGGAGTTCGAGGCCATCGCCCATGCCCGCACCCTGCTCGGCGGCGCCGACCTGCCGACGCAGCGGCAGGTGGCCCTGGGCCCGAGCCTGGGCCAGTGCTGCGGCGGCACGCTGCAGCTGCAGTTCGACCCGGTGGCGCCGCACAGCCTGCCCGTGTGGCGCGAGCGCTTGCGCGAGCGGCACCGGCCCCTGGCCCTGTTCGGCGGCGGCCACGTGGGCACGGCCCTGGCCACGCTGCTGGCCGGCCTGCCCTTCGAGCTGACCTGGATCGACAGCCGCGACGGCATCTTTGCGGCCGAGGTGCCCGGCCATGTGCACTGCGAGCACTCGGAGCCGGTGCAGCAGGCCGTGGTCACGCTGGCGCCGGGCAGCGCGGTGCTGGTCATGAGCTTCAGCCACGCCGAGGACCTGGACATCGTCGCGGCCTGCCTGCGGCGTCAGCGCACGGCGGCCGACCTGCCCTTCGTCGGCCTGATCGGCAGCCGCAGCAAGTGGGCCACGTTCCGCCACCGCCTGCAGGCACGCGGCTTCACGGCCGAGGAGCTGGCCCACGTCACCTGCCCGATCGGCCTGCCCGGCATCACGGGCAAGGCGCCCGAGGTGATTGCGGTGGCCGTGGCGGCACAGTTGTTGCAGCGCCTGCCTGCGGACCCCTGAAGCCACGCCCCACCCCACCCACGCCATGGACAGCTACCTTCTCGACTGGGCCAACCTGCTGCTGCGCGGCCTGCACGTGGTCAGCGCGATCGCCTGGATCGGTGCCTCGTTCTACTTCGTCTTCCTGGACAGCAGCCTGACCCCGCCGCAAGACGAGGCGCTGCGGCGCCAGGGGGTGGACGGCGAGCTCTGGGCCGTGCACGGCGGCGGCTTCTACCACCCGGTCAAGTTCAACGTGGCACCACCGGCGCTGCCAGCGCGGCTGCACTGGTTCTACTGGGAGAGCTACAGCACCTGGCTCAGCGGCCTGGCCCTGTTCGCCCTGACCTACCTCTGGCAGGCGCGCACCTACCTGCTCGACCCCGCGCGCCTGGACTGGCCGCCGCTGGCCGCGGGCGCGCTGGCGCTGGCCTTCCCGCTGGGGTTCTGGCTGCTCTACGACACGCTGTGCCGCGTGGTCGGCCTGCGCCGCCATGGCCAGGCCCTGGTGGGCGCCGGCGTGCTGCTGATGGTGGCCCTGGCGGCCTGGCTGGCCTGCCGCTGGTTCGCGCCGCGCGCGGCCTTCGTGCTGGTGGGCGCGACCCTGGCCACGGCCATGAGCGCCAACGTGTTCTTCTGCATCATCCCGGGCCAGCGCGCGGTACTGGCCCAGGTCCACGCCGGCCAGCCGGTGGACCCGCGCCACGGCCAGCGCGGCAAGCAGCGCAGCGTGCACAACACCTATCTCACGCTGCCGGTGCTGTTCGCCATGCTCTCGCCGCACTACGGCTGGGTGTCGGACCACCCACACAACTGGCTGGTGCTGCTGCTGATGATGCTGGCCGGCGCCGCCATCCGCCAGTTCTTCGTGCTGCGCCATGGCCACCGCCTGGGCCGCGGGCGCCACCCCTGGCCGTACGCGCTGGCCGGCGGGCTGCTGCTGCTGGGCCTGGCCTGGTGGCTGCGCCCGGCCCCGGCCCCCGTGGCCCAGGCCCCGGCGGCCCCCAGGTTCGCCGCCGTGCAGCAGGTGCTGGCGCAGCGCTGCGCCAGCTGCCACGGCGAGACCGTGCAGATGAAGGGCCTGCGCTTTGACAGCCCGGCCCTGGCGCAGCGGCACGCTGCCGCCATCGTGCAGCAGGTGGTGCGGCTGCGGCTGATGCCGCTGAACAATGCCACCGGCATCACCGAGGCCGAGCGCGCCCTGCTCGGCGCCTGGTTCGCCGCCGGCGCGCCGGTCGGTCCCTGAGGCCCCGGGCCTGTGCCGCTGAGGCGCCCCGGCACCGGTGCGGCCGGTGGGTGGGCACCCCCCCTTTGGCAAAGCACAACCCGGCGACACCGGCAGGCCGGTCCACCCGAACCGGTCGACCCAGACCGGCACGCCCAGACCCGCCTCAGACCCGCCTCAGACCCGCCTCAGACCCGTCTCAGACCCGCCGCAGCGCGCCGAGCAGGCGCTCGGGCGTGGCCGGGGCGTCGAGTTGCACGCGGCCGTCGCTGCGCGCGGCGGCCACGGCCTCGCGCAGCGCCTCCCAGACGCTCAGGGCCAGCATGAACGGCGGCTCGCCCACGGCCTTGCTGCCGAACACGTTGTCCTCGGGGTTGGGCGCGGGCCAGAGCTCGACCCGAAAGTGCGCGGGCACGTCGCCCGCGGTCGGGATCTTGTAGGTGCTGGGCGCGTGGGTGCCGAGCCGGCCTTCGGCGTCCCAGACCAGTTCTTCCGAAGTCAGCCAGCCCATGCCCTGCACGAAGCCACCCTCGATCTGGCCAATGTCGATGCCCGGGTTGATGCTGGTGCCCACGTCGTGCAGGATGTCCACCGCCAGCACCCGGCTCTCGCCGGTCAGGGTGTCGAGCGCCACCTCGGTGCAGGCCGCGCCATAGGCGAAGTAGTAGAAGGGCCGGCCGCTCAGCGTGGCCTTGTCGTAATGGATCTTGGGCGTGCGGTAGAAACCGTCGCTCCAGAGCTGCACCCGCTGGCTGTAGGCGTGCTGGGCCACGGCCTCGAAGGGGCGCGTGGCCTGCGGCGAGTGCACCTGGCCGGCGGCGAAGCGCACCTCTTCGGCGCGGCAGCCGTCGAGCGCAGCCACACAGGCGGCCAGGCGCTCGCGCACCTGGCGCGCGGCCGCCTGCGCGGCGCGGCCGTTGAGGTCGGTGCCGCTGGAGGCGGCGGTGGCCGAGGCGTTGGGCACGGCGCCAGTGTCGCTGGCGCTCACGCGCACACGCGCGAGCGCCAGGCCCAGCTCGTCAGCCACGGTCTGCGCGACCTTGGTGTGCAGGCCCTGGCCCATCACGGTGCCGCCGTGGTGAACCAGCACGCTGCCGTCGGTGTAGACGTGCACCAGGGCGCCGGCCTGGTTGAACAGCGTGGCCGTGAAGCTGATGCCGAACTTCACCGGCGTCAGCGCCAGGCCGCGCTTGAGCAGCGGCTGGCTGCGGTTCCAGGCGGCGACCTGGGCGCGCCGCTCGGCGTAGCGCGCGCTGTGCGCCAGCCGCTCGATCAGCGGGGGCAGCAGGTGGTCCTGCACCGCCATGCCGTAGTGCGTGAGGTCGCGCGGCGCGGCGCCGTAGAGGTTGCGCTGGCGCACTACCAGCGGGTCCAGGCCGAGGTGGCGTGCGATGTCGCCGAGCACGGTCTCGATCAGCAGCATGCCCTGCGGCCCGCCGAAGCCTCGGAACGCGGTGTGGCTCTGCAGGTGGGTCTTGCAGCGGTAGGAGTGGATCTCGACGTCGCTCAGGAAGTAGGCGTTGTCCACGTGGAAGATGGCGCGGTCGGCCACCGGGCCGCTGAGGTCGGCGCTGAAACCGCAGTTGACCAGCATGTCCAGCTGCAGGCCGAGCAGGCGGCCACTGGCGTCGAAGCCCACGCGGTAGTCGTAGCTGAACGGGTGGCGCTTGCCGGTCACCAGGAAGTCGTCGTCGCGGTCCAGCCGCAGCTTGACCGGGCGCTGCAGCCGCTGCGCTGCCAGCGCGGCCCAGACCGCGGGGTGGCCACCCTGGGTCTCCTTGCCGCCGAAGCCGCCGCCCATGCGCCGGCACAGCACCCGCACCGCGTGGCGCTCCAGCCCGAGCGCGTGCGCCACCCAGTGCTGCACCTCGCCCGGGTGCTGGGTGCTGGCGTGCACCAGCCACTGGCCCTGTTCCTGCGGCAGGGCGTAGGCGACCTGCCCTTCCAGGTAAAAGTGCTCCTGGCCGCCGGCCTCGAAGCGGCCGCTCAGGGTGTGCGGTGCGGCCGCCAGCGCGGCCGCGGCGTCGCCACGGCGCAGGTGCACCGGCGGCGTCACGTACTGCCCGGCTGCGTGTGCGGCCCGCGCCGTGAGCAGCGCCGGCAATGGCTCCAGCACCAGCCGCACGGCGCGTGCGCCGCGGCGCGCCTGCTCCATGCCCTCGGCCACCACCAGGCCCACGACCTGGCCCACGTGCTCGACCCGGTCGATCGCGAAGATTGGCTCGTCGTGCAGCGGCGTGGCCAGGTAACGGTCGCCCGGCAGGTCGGCGCTGGTCAGCACCGCACGCACCCCGGGCAGGGCCAGGGCCGGGGCGGCGTCGATGCCGAGCAGGCGGCCATGCGCGAGTGGCGAAAGGATGGGCGCGGCGTACAGGGTGCCGCGCAGCTCGGGCAGGTCGTCCACATAGGGCGCGGCGCCAGCCACCTGGGCCACCGCGCTCTCGTGCGGCAGCGCGTGGCCGCTGGCGGCGGGCGCGGCCGGGGCCCGGGGGTCGACCGCCGCCAGTGGCGGGGCGGAGGGGTGGCCGAGGTCCGGGGCGTTCATGGCCGGGTTTCCCCAGGCGCGAACCCAGTGGGTGCGAGGGCCTGCAGGTCGGCCGGCACCTGGCCCTGGCTTTCGTGCCAGCAGCGCTGCAGCAGCCCGCCGAGCAGCTCGCGCCGGTAGCCGGCGCTGGCGCGCAGGTCCGACAGCGGCTCGACTTCTTCGCCCAGCACGGCCTGGGCGGCCTGCAGCGTGGCCAGCGTCCAGGGCTGGCCCTGCAGCACGGCCTCGGTGCGGGACGCGCGCACGGGCGTGGCGGCCACGCCGCCGAGGCCGATGCGCGCCTGCCGTACCACGCCGCCGTCCACCACCAGCCACAGGGCCAGGCAGACGGCCGAGATGTCGTCCTCGTGGCGCTTGGCCACCTTGTGGGCGCGGCAGAACTCGCCAGCCTCGGGCGGCGGCAGCTCGATCCAGCCAATCAGCTCATTGGGGCGCAGCCGGTGGCGCCGGTAGCCGGTGTAGAAGCCTTCCAGCGGCAGCGTGCGCGCACCCTGCGTGCTCAGCAGCACCAGGCGCGCGCCCAGGGCCAGCAGCAGCGGCATGCTGTCGCCGATGGGCGAGCCGTTGGCGATGTTGCCGCCCAGGGTGCCGGCGTTGCGCACCGGCAGGCCGGCGAAGCGTGCCAGGAACGGCGCCAGCGCCGGCCGTTCGGCCGCCAGCGCGGCAAAGGCCTCGGTCAGCGGCACGGCGGCGCCGATGCGCAGGCCCTCGGGGCCGGCATGGACCTGGCGCAGCTCGGCCACCTGGCTGAGGTCGAGCACACGCGCAAAGTCGCGCTGCTGCTTGGTCACCCACAGGCCCACGTCGGTGCCGCCGGCCACCAGCTGGGCCTCGGGGTGGGCGGCGCGCGCGGCCAGCAGCGTGCCCAGGTCGCGCGGCAGCAGGTAGTCGGCGTCCAGAGCCAAATCGGTCTCCTGCCCCTGCTGGTACTCGTTCAGTTGCTGCAATTTCTGTAGCACCCTAGGTTCGTCGAGGTGCACGGCGGGCAGCGTGGTCATGTGCTGGGCCGCGGCCACGATGGGCCGGTAGCCGGTGCAGCGGCACAGGTTGCCCGAGAGCGCCTGCAGCACGTCCTCGCGCGCC
>CAZKDU010000037.1:0-11908 GCA_964551485.1 uncultured Burkholderiaceae bacterium | reverse complement strand
CGGCGCGCTGTTGACTGGCGGGCTTGCCGCCAACCTGGCCTCCACCTGCTGCCTCGGCCCGTTGGTGTTGATCACGCTCGGCGTTTCCGGAGCCTGGATCAGCAACTTGACGCTGCTCGAACCCTACCAGCCCTTGTTCATCGGCGCGGCGGTAGTGGCGCTTTTCTTCGCTTGCCGTCGCATCTGGCGACCGGCCACGGATTGCGCTCCGGGGCAGGTCTGTGCGCTGCCATCGGTTAACCGCAGCTACAGGGTGCTGTTCTGGATCGTGGTGGCGCTGGTGGTCCTCGCCCTCGGATTCCCGCTGATCGCGCCCTGGTTCTACTGAAAGGAAGTTGTCATGAAGAAGCTTGTTGCGCTGGCCACATTTGCCGCCTTCGCCTCGCCCTTGTGGGCTGCGACTCAGACCGCCGCGCAGTCGGCATTGACCGCGCGCGACCAGATCCAGCAGACCCTCACCCAGACAGAAAGCCAGATCGACCAGATCACGGCCAAGCTGAAGGACGGTCTGAAGGTCACGCTGGATGCCGACACGACCCGCTTCGACAAAGCCATCGCCGATCTCGACAAGGCCCTGGCGGAAAAAGAGTACCTGCTCAAGATTCAGGCCGACTTGCAGGAGGCCGAGAAGAAGCTGCAGCAGTATGAGCAGCTGCTCAAAGAGGGCAAGACGCTGCCGGTCGATGCCGACGTGTCCAAGGCCAAGGAGGCGCTGGACAAGCTCAAGACCTACGCCGACCAGAACTCGCAGTTCGAACTGAAGGTGGCGACCGAGAAGGCGCAGGCCGCGATCACCAACGTCGAGGGGATGATCAAGGCGCTGGATCGTATACAGACCGAGTCCCGGCATCAGGTCAGCACCAACGCCGATGCGGCCCGCTCGGAGATCATGAGTCTCAACGGGGCCAACACCTCGAGCACGCACACGATCTACGTGCGCAAGGTGGAGGCAAACGCCACTGGTGGGTTAGTGGGCGGTGGCGTGCGCCGCTTTGCTGACGGCGGTGCTGTTGCCCCAGCCTTTCCTCGAATGAGTGGCGGATCGGTTCCCGGTTCAGGCCACCACGACACGGTGCCGCGAACCTTGGAGGCCGGTGCCTTCGTGATTCGCAAGGCGGCGGTGCAGAAGTACGGCGGCGGTGCGCTCTCCCGGCTGGCCAACGGTGTGGCCCGATTCGCCGTCGGCGGCCGCGTGCAGGCCTTTGGCAACGGTCGCCCCCAAGGTACCGATCCCGATGGCAAACCGATAGTCCCGAAGAAGAACCGGGAGGCGGTCGAAGCTCTGAAGATGATCGACCTCGGCCTGCAAGGGATGAACGAGTACACGGGCTGGCTGCAGTGGAACTACGGTGCCTCGGTCAGTCTGGACATGCGCAGCAAGACGATGGAGAGCTACGGCAAGCAGGCCCAGCAGGATCGGCGTGCGCTGGAGGACTTCATCAGCCGCAAGACGCTCACCGGCAACGAGCGCCAGAACCTGGAACGCATCAAGCAGACGTGGCGGCAGGCGATGGCCCAGCCGCTGCTCTGGGGCAAAGACCTGGAGCGCGAGCTGATCGACTACATGGAGCAGAACCAGGGCGAGTTCTACCGGCGCGGCGGTATGGCCAAGTCCGATACCGTCCCGGCGATGCTCACGCCGGGCGAGTTCGTCGTGAACAAGGATGCCGTATCCCGCTACGGCGCTGGCTTCTTCGAGGCGATCAACAACCTGTCGGCTCCGGCGCAAGCCCTGGCCGGTAGAGCGCTGGCGGGCGTTCAGGGCTTCGCCACGGGTGGCTTGGTGCAACCCAGCGGGTCGCGGCTGGCCCGTCCGGTGTTGGCTAGCGATGCCGGGCCCAGCCGCACGGTGCGCGTGGAACTGTCCTCGGGACAGCAGAAGGTCAACGCCACCGTCGACGGACGAGACGAGTCTCGTCTGCTGCAACTGTTGGACGCTGCCCGCGCCCGCACTGCCTGAAGGATTCCCGATGCAACTGACGAACCTCGATGCCGGGGTGGCTTTGCCATTGCCTGACGATTTGCTTTGGAGTGATGAGCACGCGTGGTCGCCCGCCGTGGCGAATACGTCCTACCTCATCACCGGAGCCTTGTTGATCCAGTCTGCCACCCGGCAAGCCGGTCGTCCCATCACGCTGGTGGGCGCACCCGACATGGCTTGGGTGACGCGGGCCACGGTCGAGCAACTGCGGGCCTGGGCCGCGCTTCCAGTCGGCAGCGCCACAGGTCGCTTCTGCTTGACCTTCTCCGATGGCCGCTCCTTCACCGTGGCATTCCGCCACGCAGAAACGGCCATCGAAGCCGAGCCGGTGTTGGGCATCCCGGCGCGGGCCGACACCGATTTCTATCGCCTGACCCTTCGATTCCTGGAGATCTGAAATGCCGATCCAATCCGGCGACGTGAAACTGCTGAAGTCCGCCGTGATGGCGGACGTGCCCGAGGGCGGTGGCGCGCCCACGGGCAACACCATCGCCGATGGCGTCTCGAACGCCATCTTCCCTGACATCTCGGAACTGGACCGCGCCGGAGGCCGGGTCAACCTGCGGAAGTCCTTTGTCTCGGTGCAGACCGACGACACCGACACCTACTTCGGTGCCAACGTGATCGTGGCTGAGCCGCCGCAGGATGCGCGCGTCAGCGTCACGCTGTTCAGCACCGAAAAGACCTTCGACACCCGCGAGCAGGCGCAAGTCCGCATCGAGGCTTACCTCAATAAGGGCCCCGAGTGGGCGGGCTACCTGTTCGAAAACCACATCGCCGGTCAGCGGGTGATCCAGCTTTTTCAGCGCACGACCGACACCGTCCCCAATGTTGGCCAGACCTTGGTCTTGATCGAGAACGAGGGGCTGGGCACGCAGAAAGAGCAGTACATCCGGGCCACCTCAGTCTCGGTGGTCGAGCGCACCTTCACCTACAACAACGACCAGGACTACAAGGCCAGCGTCGTCACGGTCGATATCAGCGATGCCCTGCGCTATGACTTCACGGGTTCGCCCGCGACGCGGACGTTCACCCGCGCCACGAACAGCACCAAGGTGCGGGACACGGTCGTGGCCGACGCTGGAACCTACGTCGGAGTGGTACCGCTGACGCAGGCCGCCGCTGTTGGCGACTTCACGATCAAGGGCAACTCGATTTACACGCAGTTGGTGCCCAGCGCGCAGACCGAGACGCCCATCTCATTCGTTCCGCCGTATGCAGCCGCAGAGTTGCCTGTGCCCGGTGCTGCGCCGGTTAGCTACACGGCCAGCCACGCCTGGACGACGAGCATCAAGTTCAACCTGCCGGGCGGTTGCTTGCCGGGGTCACTGACCATTGGCACGGACGGCATCACGATCTTCGACGACGCCGGTCTGCTCAAGACCGCCAGCGGCACGATGGGCACCATCGACTACGCCAACGGCATCCTGACCCTGAATTCGGGGTCGATGTCGAACGCGAAGTCCATCACCTACACGCCCGCAGCGCAGATTCTGCGTGCGCCGCAAAGCTCGGAAATCCCCGTCACGCCGGAATCCCGCAGCCAGTCCTACGTGGGCACGGTCAATCCGGTGCCGCAGCCCGGCACGCTGTCGATCAGCTACATGGCCCAGGGCCGCTGGTACGTGTTGTCCGATGCCGGAAACGGCTCCCTCAAGGGCCTGGACGCCAGCTACGGCGCGGGCACCTTCAACCGGAACACCGGCGCGTTCGTCGTGACGCTGGGAGCGCTGCCCGACGTCGGCAGTTCACTCGTCCTGACCTGGAACGTGCCGACGCAGGAGACGCAGCAGCCGTCCACCAACCTGAAGGCAGCCCAGAGCCTTGCCTTGAACCCGCCTGCAGGGACGTCGGTGCAACCCGGATCGCTCACGGTGTCCTGGGAGTACGGTGGCACCAAGACGGCAACGGCGGCCACCTCGGGCGCGCTGTCCGGAGCGGCGACCGGCACCTTGAGCGTCGCGCAGAGCCGCCTCGACTTCGCGCCCAACGTGCTGCCGTCGGTCGGCACACAGCTCACCGTCACCTACGTCGCAGGCCCCAAGCAGGAAGACTCGTTCACTCACCCATCCCGCAATGGCGCGGGGACGCTGCCGGTCACCGCGACCCTGGGTGCCATTGAACCGGGATCGCTCGAGGTCGAATGGAACACGCTGACGGATACGACTGCGCTGGGCGTTTACACGCAAAAGCAAATTCAGGAAATGGGGATCGGCCTGTGGAATGGCGTCGATCCGACGCAGATTGCCCGAGACGACGGCGCTGGCCGGGTGATGCTCAATGGTTCGGTGGTCGGATCGGTGGATTACGCGACCGGCGCGGTGGTGTTCCAACCCGATGTCACGATCAAGATTCCTCGACCGGTTTACACCTCACAGCGTCTGGGATGGGGCAGCGCTGGCTGGATGTTCCGTCTTAACTATGCGGGCATCCAGTACATCGACGCGCCATCGATGTACCCGAACGACGAATCCGGCTATGTGAAGCTGCGCTACAACAGCGCGGGCTCGACCAGCAACCATTCGGAGACCTTCCAGTTCTTGCCAGCGTTCAAGCTGGTGCCGGGTGTCAATGCCCAGGTGGTGACAGGCACGGTTCTGCTCACGGCAGCAGGAGCGCAGCCGTGGGGCGATAACGGCCAGGGCACCCTGCGAGAGTTCACCACCGGCGGATGGGTTACGCGCGGCACGATCAACTACCTGTCGGGCGACGTGGCGTTGACCTCCTGGACGGCGGGAACGAACAACGCTATTACCCGCGCCAGTTGCGTGACAACGGTGGGCGAGAACATCTCCAGCGAGTTCGTGTTCCGTACCGGGGCCGCCCCCTTGCGTCCGGGATCGCTGTCGATCCAGTTTGCCCGGGCCATTGGTGGCACGCAAAGTGTCAGCGCTGGGATCGACGGCAAGATCGACGCCCCCGGCGTCAGCGGTAGCGTGGACTACGAGACCGGGCTGGTGCGCGTGCGCTTCGGCACCTTCGTCGTGGCGGCGGGCCACGAAACCGAACCCTGGTTTGAGGCCAGCAACGTCGGTTCGGACGGAAAGATTTTCCGGCCGGAGCCGGTGGCCGCATCCAGCGTGCGTTACAGCGCGGTGGCCTACAGCTACTTGCCGTTGGATGCCGACCTGCTTGGCATTGACCCGGTGCGCCTGCCCAGCGATGGGCGGGTGCCGATCTTCCGTCCTGGTGGCTTCGCCGTTGTGGGCCACACCGGCAAGATCACCACCTCGGTCAGCAACAGCCAGACCATCAACTGCGCTCGGGTGCGCCTGTCGCGCGTGCGCGTCGTCGGCCACGACGGAGCGGTGATCAACACCGGGTACCTGATCCCGCACCCATCGGCCCAGACCATCCGCGTGCGCCACCGGTATCCGGTCGCCCCTTGGGAATGGAGCACCGTAACGCCGGATTTCGTGCTGCCCGTCGATGCTGTCGCCCGTGAGTCGCTGCGCTGGCTGGAAAAGCCTGCGTACAACCGCGTGTTCGTTTCTGGGCAGGACGTCGGCGTGCTCGGGCAAGTGACCCGGGCCGGGACTGCCGGAGATGTGCTGGCACCGATGGTCGTTGATCCGCTGATCACCGAGGCCGCCGCCGCGCGTCAGCGTGGCATCGCCGTGCTGGCCGACACCGGTCACCAGCTCGAGGTCAGCCTGCGCCTGCCGGTGCTTGCCGAGACCGGGATCATCGAGCCCGGTGCGTTCGTGGAGTACCAGGACGGCAGCGTCACGCGACTGGGCATCGTCCGAGCGACCCAAGTGGAAGCCGGGATGCCTGAGGTCTGGCAGACGCTGGGAGTGCAGGCCTATGCATAACCTCTACGAGCAGTTTCGCCAACTGATCCCCGACCCTCCGCTGCAGACGGGCACCGTGATCGACGTCGGCTCCGGTGTGGTGACGGTCGCATTGCCCGGTGGTGGCCGAATCAAGGCGCGGGGCTCTGCGGCCATTGGCCAGAAAGTGTTCGTGCGCGACGACGCCATTGAAGGTATCGCCCCCAGCCTGACGCTGGAAATCATCGAGATCTGAAACCCAACTGATTTAACCCTGAGACCCGCCCAGATGCTCACGCATCGGGTGGGTTTCGCATTTTTGGAGAAAGCGAATGACCGAACCCGAACAACAACCCGCGCTTGTCGAGAACATGCTCTTGCTGCGCAAGGAGGACTTCGACGATCTGCTCGACCGTGCCGCCGAACGTGGTGCCGAGCGTTGTCTCGCCCATCTTGGATTGGAGAACGGCCACGCTGCCCGCGACATCCGGGAGCTGCGCGATCTGTTGGAGGCATGGCGCGATGCTCGTCGCACGGCTTGGCAGACGACCATCAAGGTGGCCACCACAGGCATCCTGGCCGCGTTGCTGGTCGGTGCCGCGATCAGGCTCAAACTGATGGGAGGCCCCCAATGATCGAGACCTTGCTCGGTGGCCTCCTGGGTGGGGCCTTCCGTCTTGCGCCCGAAATCCTCAAATGGCTCGACCGCAAAGGCGAACGCGGCCACGAACTGGCGATGCAGGACAAGGCGCTGGAGTTCGAGAAGATTCGCGGTGCGCAGCGGATGGCCGAGATCGGCGCGAGTGCAGAAGCCGCCTGGAACGTCGGTGCCGTCGATGCGCTGCGCGAAGCCGTCCGTACCCAGGGTGATAAGACCGGCGTGCGCTGGGCAGACGCCTTGTCAGTCAGTGTGCGACCGGTGATCACCTACTGGTTCATGGCACTGTATTGCGCGGCCAAGACGGCTGCTTTCGCGGCCGCCGTGACCGCTGGCGCTGGTTGGGGCACGGCCATCCTGCACGCCTGGACAGAAGCCGATCAGGCGCTGTGGGCTGGTGTGCTGAATTTCTGGTTCCTCGGGCGCGTGTTCGACCGGGTGCGCTCGTGACCGGGGTGCCGAAAACGGCCATCGAGCTGGCCAAGCGCTTCGAAGGGTTCCACCGGGTGCCGAAGGCCGATCTTGGGCGTGCGCATCCGTACATCTGCCCAGCGGGCTACTGGACGATTGGCTATGGCCATCTGTGTGATGCCAAGCACCCGCCGATCACCGAGGCCGAAGCCGAGGTCTATCTGGCACGCGACCTGCAGACGGCACTCGCCGCCACGCTGCGCTACTGCCCGGTGCTGGCCACCGAGTCCGAAGGGCGGCTCGCCGCCATCGTGGATTTCACCTTCAACCTTGGCGCTGGGCGGCTGCAGACCTCGACGCTGCGACGGCGCATCAACCAGCGGGACTGGGCTGCTGCCGCAACGGAGCTGCGGCGCTGGGTCTATGGCGGCGGGAAAGTGCTGCCGGGGCTTGTCACTCGCAGAGAGACCGAGGCTGCTTGGCTGCTTCTCAACGTTTAATCCAAAAGTGTGTGAAAAACATCATTTGCCCGAGTGTGGAAAAACCAAGGAAAAGCACGTGACGCCTTGCGCAGACTTCACACTGGCGCGCCCACCATGAGCCTCGACAATCGCCTTGGTGATGGCCAAGCCGAGCCCAGCGCCATCGGAGGTCGGATGAGCGCGCGCGGGGTCGGCGCGGTAGAAGCGGTCAAACAGTCGCGGTAGCACCTGGGGATCGATGTCTTCGCCAGTGTTCTCCACAGAAACCTCGGTGCCGGCTGGCCGCTCAGCCACCATGATCCGGACGTGGCCACCTGCCGGGGCATGGCGTAGCGCATTCGACAGCAGGTTGCTCAACGCGCGGCGGAACATCAGGCGATCCCCCTCGATGCTGCCGTTGCCCTGCACCGTGAGGCTGATGCTTTTGTCGTCCGCCACCGCCTCGTAGAAGTCGAGCAAAGCCCGGGCTTCATCGGCCGCCATGAAGCGTTCCTTGTGCGGCAGATCCACACCCCGTTCGGTTTTAGCCAAAAACAGCATGTCAGCCACCATGCGGGCCAGGCGCTGCAACTCCTCAGCATTGGAGGCCAGGATGTCACGGTAGGCGGCGTTCTCGCGCGGGGTCGCCAGGGTCACCTGGGTCTGCGTCAGCATGTTGCTGATCGGGGTGCGCAACTCATGGGCCAAATCCGAAGCAAACTCCGACAAGCGACGAAAGTCGTCCTGCAGACGCTCCAGCATCTGATTGAGTGTCTGAGCCAGATCGGCCATTTCCGCAGGGACGGCCTGCACCGGCATGCACGCCTGCAAGCGTTGCGCCGTCACTGCAGCCGCATGCGCTTTGATCGCGCGCAGGGGGGCCAGACCGTAGTAGACGGCGGCCCATCCGAGCAGCCCGCTGGCCAGAATGGCGGCCAGGGCATACACCGCAAAGGTGCGCAGCAGATCATCCAGAAAATGCCGATGGTGAATCGTATCCATGGCCAGTGTGATCACCAGTGGGGACTCGGGCGCGTACTGCGCCTGGGCACGGACCTGCTGGGTGCGGTATTGCCGCTGTCCGTGCTGCTCCCTCGTCAAGGCATGAAGGAACGTTTCGTGCTCGGGCAACAGCCAGCGATCCGGTTCCGGAAAGCCCTCGGTCTGAAACAGGGTCTGGCCTGTCGGAGTGGTCACCCGTGCGAACAGCCCGTGATGATGGTTGAGCGCTTCGGAGAGCCGCCAACGCAGGTCCTCGGCAGAATTGGCGCTGGCCAGAATGTCGTCGATGAGGTGTCGCTTGTCTTGCAGTACGCTGCGATCTAGCTCGATGAAATGACGGTCCGCCGCCGTCATGAACAGCCCGCCCAATCCCAGCACCACACTGGCGGCCACCAGGGTGAAGAACAGGCTCAGACGGCGGGTCAGTGATAAACGGGAAAGCAATAAGCGGCTCAACATTCAAGGTTCCTGCGCTGCTTCCAGCACATAGCCCATGCCCCGCACGGTCTGGATCAGTTTGACTGACTGTCCATCGTCAACCTTCAACCGCAGTCGGCGCATGGCCACTTCGATGACATTGGTGTCAGAGTCGAAATTCATGTCCCACACCTGCGAGGCGATCAATGAGCGCGGCAGCACTTCGCCTTGACGGCGCATCAGCAATTCCAGCAAACCGAACTCCTTGGCCGTCAGGTCAATGCGCTTTCTGCCTCGCGTGACGCGGCGGCGTAGCAAGTCCAGCTCCAGATCCGCCACGCGCAGGACATTGCTGTCCAGTCCGCCGCCTCGTCCACGCCGCAGGATGGTGCGCACGCGGGCCAATAGCTCGGCAAAAGAAAACGGTTTGACTAGGTAATCGTCGGCTCCCAACTCCAGCCCTTTCACACGGTCTTCCACCTGATCGCGGGCGGTCAGAAACAGCACCGGCATTTCCAGCCCACGCCGCCGCAGTGATGCCAGCACCTGCCAGCCATCCAGCTCCGGCAACATCACGTCCAGGATCACCAAGTCGTATTCGCCATGCAAAGCCAAGTGCAGCCCATCGCTGCCATTGGCCGCCAAGTCCGCCACAAAACCGGCTTCATTCAAGCCTTGACGCAGGTATTCGCCGGTTTTCGGTTCGTCTTCAACGATCAGTATTTTCACGGGCCTGCTCCATCTATTGCTCCCCGCTAGTCTGACAGCAATTCGACTTTATGACAGCAAGATGACAGAAATGTCATCTTCGACTCACCTTCCCGACAGGGGTGAAGGTCCAAACTCCCTTCAATTACCCATACATTGAAAGGAGCCTGCGGTGATGCTCAACCCTTCGTCCCTGTTCAGAAGCCTGGTGCCGTGGCTCAGCTTGCTGGCTGCCGGTGTGGCATTGGCTGCTCCTGCGGAGAAAAATCAGGTCAATCCACCGCCGACCAAGCTGCAGTACACCTCTGCATTGGCGAGTTATCAGGGCTACACCGATCAGGCGGTGCAGTCCTGGCGTGAGGCCAATGACCGGGTTGGCCGGATTGGCGGCTGGCGCGCCTACGCCAAGGAAGCCGCAACTGGACAGCCAGCGCCCGATACGCCACCGGCGGCCAATCCGCATGCCGGTCACCATGAGGGAGGCAAGCAATGAAGCGCTTGCTCTCATCTCATCGCGCCAAGCTGGCGGTGTCCGTGGTTGCTATCGGGGTTTTGTCTGGCTGTGCCAGCGTCAGCCTTGAGCAGAACGTGAACCGCGTCAATACCGAGACCACCGGCTTCACTGACGGGCAATTGAGCTTGGCCCAAAGCAATCAGGAACGTGAGCAACGCGCACAGCTCGCTGCCCAATTGCTGGCAAAACCCCTTGGGCAGAAAGAAGCTGTGCAGCTCGCATTGACCAACAGCCACGCCTTGCAAGCCCTGCTGGCGCAAGGTTGGGCGGAGTCCGCCGACGCCGCACAGGTCGGCCGCATTGCCAACCCCATCTTCAGTTTTGAGCGCATGGTGGTTGGTGATGAGCTGGAGTTGGCGCGCTCGCTCTCGTTTGGTCTGCTGGATCTCTTGACCTTGCCTGCCCGCACGGGCATCGCCGAGCGCCGCATCGAGCAGGCGCAATTGCGTCTTTCTGCTGAGGTGGTGGATCGCGTGACGCAGGTACGCCAAGCCTGGGTGCGTGCCGTGGCGGCTCAGCAGGCCCTGAGCTACGCGCGACAGGTGTTTGAAAGCGCCGAGGCAGGTGCCGAACTCGCGCGGCGCATGCAGTCGGTAGGCAACTTCAACCGCATCAGTCGTGCCCGTGAGCAATCTTTCTATGCCGATGCCGCTACCCGCCTGGCGACGGCCCAACACCAAGCGACCGCGAGCCGGGAGGAGCTGATTCGTTTGCTGGGGCTTGATGAGGCGCAGGGGCAACAACTCCAACTGCCCGAACGTCTGCCCGATTTGCCCAAAGCGCCGCTCGAACCAAATACGGTCGGCGCATTGGCGACGAATGGTCGTCTGGACATTCGTTTGGCGCAAAGCGCACTGGCTGGCGCGGGCAAGGCACAAGGCTTGAACATCATCACCAGCTTCACCGACATCGAACTGACCGCGCGGCGCAATACGGTATTTGACAACGCAGCAGGAACCCGAACCGAACCGCGCGGATTCGAGGTGGCGGTTCGCTTACCAATTTTCGACTGGGGCGGCATGCAGCGCGATGCGTGGAATGCCCGCACGCTCGCGGCGGCCAATCAACTGGAGGCCACGGTGCGCGCGGCGGGCTCGCACTTGCGCGAGAGTTATTCGGCCTATCGCACATCATTTGATGTGGCCAAGCATTACCGGGATGAAGTGCTGCCCGTGCGCCGTGTGATCTCCGATGAAAACCAACTTCGCTACAACGGCATGCTGATTGGTGTCTTCGAGTTGCTGGCCGACGCTCGTGATCAGGTTGGAACCGTGACAGCCGCCATTAATGCGCAGCAACAGTTCTGGCTGGCGGACGCAGCCTTGCAGGCGTCGTTGATCGGCCGCCCCACCACGACCTCCCTGTCCGTGATGACCAGCGCACCCAGTGCTGGTGCGGCTGGACATTGACTAAGGGATTGAAGCCATGACATCCAGAAGAGATTTTTTCCGATTGGCCAGTATCGCTGGTGGTGCAGTTGCAGCCAGTGCTGTGAGCCGCGTGGCACTTGCAGCCTTGCCAGAGCCCGTCATTCAAACCAGCCCTGACACCATGCCGCCACTGGTGCCCAATACTGGGCGCTCATACAACCCGGTGGTGACACTCAACGGCTGGACCTTGCCCTGGCGTATGAACAACGGCGTCAAAGAGTTTCACTTGGTGGCCGAACCGGTGGTGCGCGAGATGGCCCCCGGCTTCAAGGCCCACCTTTGGGGCTACAACGGGCAAAGCCCTGGCCCCACCATCGAAGTGGTCGAGGGCGACCGCGTGCGGATCTTTGTGACAAACAAGCTCCCTGAGCACACCAGTATTCACTGGCATGGACAACGCTTGCCCAATGGTATGGATGGGGTTGCTGGACTGAATCAACCCGCCATTCAACCAGGCAAAACCTTTGTATATGAATTTGTCGCACGTCGTCCCGGAACCTTCATGTATCACCCACACGCGGACGAAATGACCCAGATGGCCATGGGCATGATG
>CAZKDU010000036.1:0-11957 GCA_964551485.1 uncultured Burkholderiaceae bacterium | reverse complement strand
GCGACAACAAGGGCGGGCGCTACAAGTCCGACAACTTCTGGATGATGGCCGACACCGGACCCTGCGGCCCGTGCAGCGAAATCTTCTACGACCACGGCCCGCATATCCCCGGCGGTCCCCCGGGCAGCCCCGACGAAGACGGTGACCGCTTCATCGAGATCTGGAACAACGTGTTCATGCAGTTCGACATGGCCGAGGACGGCTCGGTCACTCCGCTGCCCGCGCCCTGCGTGGACACCGGCATGGGCCTGGAGCGCCTGGCCGCCATCCTGCAGCATGTGCACAGCAACTACGAGATCGACCTGTTCGACACGCTGATCAAGGCCGCCAGCCGCGAGACCGGCTGCGCCGACCTGGACAACAAGAGCCTGCGCGTGATCGCCGACCACATCCGTGCCACCGCCTTCCTGGTGGCCGACGGTGTGATCCCCAGCAACGAGGGCCGCGGCTACGTGCAGCGCCGCATCGTGCGCCGCGCCATCCGCCATGGCTACAAGCTCGGCCGCAAGGCACCGTTCTTCCACAAGCTGGTGCCCGACCTGGTGGCGCTGATGGGGGCGGCCTACCCCCACCTGGCGGCCCAGGCCCAGCGCATCACCGAGGTGCTGAAGACCGAGGAAGAGCGCTTTTTCGAGACGCTGGACAACGGCATGTCCATCCTCGACGCGGCCCTGGCCGACGGCCAGCAGGTGCTGCCCGGCGACGTGGCCTTCAAGCTGCACGACACCTATGGCTTCCCGCTGGACCTGACCAACGACGTCTGCCGCGAGCGCGGCGTTGCCGTGGACGCGGCCGGTTTCCAGGCCGCGATGGACAAGCAGAAGGCCCAGGCCCGCGCCGCCGGCAAGTTCAAGATGGACCGCGCGCTCGACTACAGCGGTGCGGCCAACACTTTTACCGGCTACGACGCGCTGTCGGGCGCCGCCACCGTGGTGGCCCTGTACGCCGAGGGCACGCCGGTGCCCGCGCTGAACGCCGGCCAGGCCGGTGTGGTGGTGCTGGATCACACGCCGTTCTACGCCGAGAGCGGCGGCCAGGTCGGTGACCAGGGCCTGCTGGGTGCCGACGGCGTGGCCTTCCAGGTGCAGGACACGCAGAAGGTCAAGGCCGACGTGTACGGCCACCATGGCGTGCTGGCGCAGGGCACGCTCAAGGTCGGCGACCGCGTGCAGGCCCAGGTGGACCCGGCGCTGCGTGCCGCCACCATGCGCAACCACTCGGTCACCCACCTGATGCACAAGGCCCTGCGCGAGGTGCTGGGCAGCCATGTGCAGCAGAAGGGCAGCCTGGTCGATGCCGACAAGACGCGCTTCGACTTCACCCACAACGCCCCAGTCAGCGACGCCCAGCTGCGCGAGATCGAGGCCCGCGTCAACGCCGAGGTGCTGGCCAACGCCGCCACCCAGGCGCGTGTGATGGACATCGAGTCGGCCCAGAAGACTGGCGCCATGATGCTCTTCGGCGAGAAGTACGGCGAGACCGTGCGCGTGCTGGACATCGGCTCCAGCCGCGAGCTGTGTGGCGGCACCCACGTGCAGCGCACCGGCGATATCGGCCTGTTCAAGGTCGTGGCCGAGTCCGGTGTGGCCGCCGGCGTGCGCCGCATCGAGGCCGTGACTGGCACCAACGCCCTGGCCTACCTGCAGCAGCTGGAGAGCACGGTGGCCCAGGCTGCCGGCACGCTCAAGGCCCCGGCCGCCGAGCTGCAGGGCCGCATTGGCCAGGTGCTGGAGCAGGTCCGTGCGCTGGAGAAGGAAGTGGCCCAGCTCAAGGGCAAGCTGGCTTCGAGCCAGGGCGACGAGCTGCTGGCGAGCGCGGTCGAGGTCAACGGCCTGAAGGTGCTGGCCGCCCGGCTCGACGGCGCCGACGCCAAGGCCCTGCGCGAGACCATGGACAAGCTCAAGGACAAGCTCAAGAGCGCCGCCATCGTGCTGGCCGCAGTGGACGGCGACAAGGTGCAGCTGGCCGCCGGCATCACGGCCGACCGCGTGGGCCGCCTCAAGGCCGGCGAACTGGTGAACTTCGTGGCCCAGCAGGTCGGCGGCAAGGGCGGCGGCAAGCCCGACATGGCCATGGCCGGCGGCACCGACGCCAGCCAGCTTGGCGCGGCCCTGGCCTCGGTCCAGGCCTGGGTGGCCGAGCGCGCCTGAGGCGCTGCGGCACGGGCCGTGCAGCCGGGCCGGCTGCGGCGGCATGGCCCTGGCTCCCGAGCCAGGGTTGCTCCTGTTTCAGGAGCATGAAACCCAGTCCTGACAAGGGCTGGGGGCTGTTTTTATCAATCGTCCGGCCACGCCAGCGTGTGCGCGCTGGTGAAGGTCCGGGCCTGGCCGGTCACCGGGTCGGTGAAGGCCATGTGGCGCGCCAGCAGGCGCAGCGGCTCGGCAAAGTCCTCGGCCTCGTCGGGCCCGCGCTTCACCGTGGGGTAGAACTGATCGCCATGCAGCGGCAGGCCCAGGGCCAGCATGTGCACCCGCAGCTGGTGGCGCTTGCCGCTGACCGGCTCCAGCCGGTAGCGGGCCCAGCGGCCGCGCACCTCGAGCAGGTCGATGCGGGTTTCGCTGTTGTCGGGCAGGCCCTCGTGCGGCGCGGCCTCGCGCATCTTGTAGAACGCGTCCTCCTGCTCCCGCAGGTGGCTGCGCCGGGTCTGCGGCCAGGCCCGGCGCGGGTCGTGTGCGGCGATGGCTTCGTAGGTCTTGTGCACCCGGCGCTCACGAAACAGGCGCTGGTAGGCGTCGCGCTCCTCGGGGCGCACGCTGAACACCACCAGGCCCGCGGTCTCGCGGTCGATGCGGTGCAGCGGGCTCAGGTTGGGCAGGTCCAGGTGCTGCTTGAGCCGCACCAGCAAGGTCTGGCGGATGTAGCGGCCGCCCGGCGTCACCGGCAGGAAGTGCGGCTTGTCGGCCACCACCAGGTGCTCGTCCTGGAACAGCACGGCCTCATGGAAAGGCACCTCGGGTTCGTCGGGCAGCTGGCGCCAGTAGTAGATGCGCAGGCCGCCGATGTAAGGCGTGCCTGGGGGCAGCGGTTGGCCGTCTTCGCCCAGCACCTCGCCGGCCGCGAACCGCTCGGCCCAGGCCGCGCGACCCACGGCCGGCAGGCGCTCGGCCAAGTGGTCGAGCAGGGTCGACCAGGGCGGGCGGCGCATCTGCGGCAGGGCCAGGCAGCTCGGCGAGACACCGTCGCGCATGGCGATGGCGCTGTTCTTGGGCGCGTGGGCCATGGCGCGAGGTGACGGAGGAACGGGGGGCAGCGCCGGGCGCGGCCTTCAGGTGCGCACGAACACCAGGTCCCAGACGCCGTGGCCCAGGCGCAGGCCGCGGCGCTCGACCTTGGTCTGCGGCCGGTAGTCGGGCTTGGCCGCGTAGCCGCCGTCGGGGGCGCTGTTGCGCAGCAGCGGCTCGGCGCCGAGCACGGCCAGCATCTGCTCGGCGTAGGGCTGCCAGTCGGTGGCGCAGTGCAGGTAGCCGCCGGGCGCCAGGCGCGCGGCCAGCTTGGTCACCAGGGCCGGCTGGATCAGGCGGCGCTTGTTGTGCTTGGTCTTGTGCCAGGGATCGGGGAAGAACACGTGCACGCCGGCCAGGCCGCTGCCGGGGGGCTGGCCGGCGTCCCAGGGCGGCAGCATGTGGTCGATCACCTCGACCGCGTCGTGTGCCAGGATGCGGATGTTCGTCAGCCCCTGCTCGCCGATGCGCTTGAGCAGCGCGCCCACACCGGGCTCGTGCACCTCGCAGCACAGGAAGTTGTCACCCGGGCGCACGCCGGCGATGTGGGCCGTGGCCTCGCCCATGCCGAAGCCGATCTCCAGTACTGTGGGCGCCGTGCGCCCGAACGCAGCCGCCAGGTCCAGCGGCGCGGCCTGGTAGGGCAGGATGAAGCGCGGGCCGTGCAGCTCGAAGGCCTTGGCCTGGCCGGTGGTGGTGCGGCCGGCGCGGCGCACGAAGCTCTTGATGGTCTTGGGGTGGGTGACGTGGGCCGGGGCCTGGCCTGGCGTGGCGGGTCCGGTGGCCGAGGCCGGGTGGGGAGTGGGTTGGGCCGCTGCGTCGTGCAGGGTGTCCGGGGCGGTCTCGGCAGGGGGGGCGGGGGGCAGATGCGGGTTCACGGCTGGGGATTGTAGAGAGCCGCCCAGGCCGGCACGGCGCGGGCCAGCAGCGTGGCCGGGTGGTTGGCCCCGTCGGCCAGCGCCGGCGGCAGGCCCAGGGCCTGCGCCGCCCCGGCCAGGGCCTGCAGGGCCTGCGCCGGGGTGTCGAGCCGCAGCGCGGCGGCGCCGTTCTGTTTGGACAGCTTCTCGCCGTTCGGGCCCAGCACCAGTGGCGTGTGCAGGTGGCTCGGGTGCGGCAGGCCCAGTGCGTCTTGCAGCAGCCACTGGCGGGCGGTGTTGTCGGCCAGGTCGGCGCCGCGCACCACGTCGGTCACGCCCTGCGCGGCGTCGTCCACCACCACGGCGAGCTGGTAGGCCCAGAGGCCGTCGGCGCGCTTCAGCACGAAGTCACCGACTTCGGTGGCCACGGCCTGCTGCTGCGCGCCCAGGCGGCGGTCGTGCCAGTGCACCTGCTGGGCCGGGCCCTCGGGCACGCGCAGGCGCCAGGCGCGTGCGGGCCGGCCCTGCAGGCCGGTGCGGCAGGTGCCGGGGTAGACGGCGGCGTGGTGGCGCTCGCGCGCCAGGCCCCGGGCCAGCAGGGCGGCCTCGATGTCCTTGCGCGAACAGGCGCAGGGGTAGGCCTGGCCCGCGGCCACCAGCCGGTCGAGCGCCTGCTGGTAGAGCACGCCGCGCTGCGACTGCCAGCACACCGGGCCGTCGCTGTGCAGGCCGCAGGCCGCAAGCTGGGCCAGGATCTGCCGGTCGGCGCCGGGCACGCAGCGCGGGGTGTCCACGTCCTCGATGCGCACCAGCCAGCGCCCGCCCCGGGCGCGCGCGTCGAGCCAGCTCGCCAGCGCGGCCACCAGCGAGCCGGCGTGCAGCGGGCCGGTGGGCGAGGGGGCGAAGCGGCCGGTATAGGCAGGCCGATCCATGGCGTCTAAAGGGGGTGCCTGTTTCGCCGCCGGGCCATCCGATGGCGACACGCGGCTTCCTCGACGGGCCGCGCGGGACAGGCCATGGCCCGCGTGGGGGCGGACCTCCTCACAGCGCGGCGAGCGCCAGTTCCAGGCCGGAGACGAAGGCGTCCTCGACGCGGTGGCCCAGGCACCAGTCGCCGCACAGGCCGAGGCGCCGGCGCGCGTCCCACAGGTGGCTTTGGCCCAGCGGCTGCCGGGTCTGGGCGTAGCGCCAGCGGTGCGCCACGGCGTAGGCCGGTTCGGCGCGGATGCCGGTGACCTCGGCGAAGGCCTTGAGCAGCTTGGCCTGCACACGCGCAGGCTCGTCCTCCAGGTGCTCTTGCGACCAGGCGGCGCTGGCCTGCACGGTCCAGCGCTCGATCGGGCCGCGCTGTGGCTTGGACGATTCGCGCGCCAGCCAGGCCACGCGGTGGTGGGTGCTGCGCGCCGCGTTCCACTGCGGGCCCAGGTGGTTCAGGTTGGGTTGCAGCGCCTGCGGGAAGGCCAGCAGCAGGGTCCAGCACGGCGCCACGGTCACGCCCTTCAGGTGGGCCAGCAGGGGGTCGTTCTGCTCTGATTTTTGTAGCAGCTCAGCGGCCTGGGCTGAGGGCAGGGCCAGCATCACGGCCCCGAAGCCAGAGAACACCCGCTGCGCACCGCCAGGGGCGCTGGTGCGCAGTTGCCAGTGCTGGCGGTCCAGCGGGTCGGCCTCGATGCGCTCCACCCGTGGGGCCTGGTGCACCTGGCCGGCCGCCAGCAGGGGCTGGGCCCAGTGGCGCGCCAGCGCGTTCATGCCGGGGGCAGGCACCCAATGTGGCTCGCCCGTGGGCCGGGCCGCCTCGACCACGCGGCCCGAGGCGTCGAGCACGCGCACGGCGTTGGCGCTCCAGGGCCGGCACAGGCCGGGGGCGGTGCGCTCCAGCGCCAGGGCGAAGCGCGCGTCGCGCACGGTGAAGTACTGGGCGCCGTGGTCGAAGCTGCCGAAGGGCGTGTCGCGCGTGGCCATGCGGCCGCCGAAACCCAGGCTCTTCTCGAACAGCGTCACGGGGTGGCCGGCCTGCGCCAGGGTGCGGGCGCAGGTCAGGCCGGCCAGGCCGGCGCCGACCACGGCGATGGGGGGCAGGGCAGTGGTGCGGGGAGCGGTGGAGGCCATGGTGTGTGGGTTGTTTGATGAAAGTGGTGTGAATGGGCACGCGATGTTGGCACTCTACACGCTGCGGTGGCGTTCGAGCAGCGCCCGGCGCGTGGTTGGGCTGTCCAGTTGCTTGAGCCACCACTGCAGGGCGCGGCCCATGCCACTGGCGCTGGCGGCGCGCCAGGCGTAGCTGACGCGGGCCAGGCGCGGTGGGCGGTCCACCGCCTTGTGCACCAGGCGACCGGTGTCGATGTAGGGACGGGCCAGCGGCTCGGGCAGGAAGCCGCCGCCCAGGCCACGCAACTGGCCGTCAAGCTTGGCCTGCATGGTGGAGACGGTGAACACGTCCTGCCCGCTGAGCAGGCCGAAGCTCAGGCCACTGCCGCGCTGGATCGAGTCGGCCACGGCCACGGCGCGGTGCTCGCGCAGCACGGCGTCGCCAAGCGGCTCGGCAGCCTGGGCCAGCGGGTGGTGCGGGGCCACGGCGTAGACGAAGGGCACACCGCCCAGCGAGCGGTGCTGGATGCCGACCTCGGTGATCTCCATGACCCCGCCCAGGGCCAGGTCGGCCTGGCCCGAGGTGAGTGCCGCCAGGGTGCCGGAGAGGGTTTCGTCGCGCAGGCGCAGGCGCGTGGGTGGGTTCTGCGCCAGGAAGGCCTCGCACAGCTCCATGAGGGTGGAGCGTGAAATGATGCCGTCCACCGCCAGGGTGAACTGCGGCTCCCAGCCCGTGGCCACGCGCTTGACGCGGTTGGCCACGGTGTCGAGCTCTTGCAGCAGGCGCTGCCCCTCGCGCAGCAGCTCAGCGCCGGCCGGGGTCAGGCGCGCCTGGCGCGAGCGCCGGTCGAACAGCAGCACGTCCAGCGCCTCCTCGATCTGGCGCACACGGTAGGTCAAGGCGCTGGGCACCAGGCCCAGGCTGCGCGCGGCCGCGGCGAAGCTGCCTTGCGTGGCGATGGCCTCGATCATGGAGAGGGCGTCTGGCGTCAGGACGTCGCGCGGCGTTTGCATGATGGGGGTTTTTTAATTCATTTTTTTTGAATGATGCCATCAAAGCAACTGGCTGGAAAGAGGCTGGGTGGGGCCTAAAGTTCGTTCCATCCAAGGAGCCCACCATGCTGAAAGTTCGCAAATCCCAAGACCGCGGCCAGGCCGATCACGGCTGGCTGCATTCGCAACACAGCTTCTCGTTTGCCGAGTACTTCGACCCGCAGCACATGGGCTGGGGCAACCTGCGCGTGATCAACGAGGACCGCATTGCCCCGGGCACGGGCTTCGGCACCCATGGCCACCGCGACATGGAAATCATCAGCTACGTGCTGTCGGGTGAACTGGCGCACAAGGACAGCCTGGGCAACGGCCAGAGCGGCGGCGCCCACGCCGGCGTGATCCGCCCGGGCGAGGTGCAGCGCATGAGCGCAGGCAGCGGCGTGCGCCACAGCGAGTTCAACCACGCCCTGCGCGACAGCACGCACTTCCTGCAGATCTGGATCGAACCCAGCGAACGCGGCATCGCGCCCAGCTACGAGCAGAAAACCTTTGCCGACGATGCCAAGCGTGGCCGCCTGCGCCTGGTGGCCTCGCCCGGCGGCGCCGAAGGCTCGGTCTCGCTGCATGCCGATGCAGCGCTCTACGCCGGCCTGTTTGACGGCACCGAGCAGGCCACGCTGGCGCTGGACCCGGCCCGCAAGGCCTATGTGCACCTGGTGCGTGGCAGCCTGCAGGTCAATGGCGTGCCGCTGACCGGTGGTGACGCCGCGCTGCTGGCCGACGAAACCCAGCTCAAGCTCGACCAGGGCGATCAGGCCGAGGTGCTGGTGTTCGACCTGGCGGCCTGATGACCGCATCGCTCCCGCCGGCGCCACGCGCTGGCGGTGGCGGTCCACCCACCTGTTGGTTGTTTTTCGTTCTTTCTCTTTTTTCTCCTTCTTTCTCATCCACTTTTCACCTGGAGCCCACCATGAACGCACTGCAAAACCCCCTGTCCCTGCTCGGCCGCCTGCTGCTGGCCGCGCTGTTCCTGCCGGCCGGCATCGGCAAGCTCACCGGCTTTGCCGGCACCGTGGGCTACATCGCCTCCAAGGGCCTGCCGCTGCCTGAACTGGGCGCGGCGCTGGCGGTGCTGGTGGAGGTCGGTGGCGGCTTGGCCCTGATCGCTGGCTTCGGCACGCGCGCCGCGGCCCTGGTGCTGGCGCTGTTCACCCTTGTGGCCAGCGTGGTCTTCCACAACTACTGGGGCGTGCCGGCCGATCAGGCCTTCATGCAGCAGTTGCTGTTCTTCAAGAACATCGCCGTCGTCGGTGGCCTGCTGACCGTGGCCGCCTGGGGCGCCGGTGCCTGGAGCCTGGACGCCCGCCGCGCTGGCTGAGCCCAGCCCAACGGGTCCGCGGTCGGTGCGGACCCGAGGCGACTGCCCCCGCCACGTTTCTGTTTTTTCTCTGTCGATCCCTCCACTCACGTTTTTCACAGGAGCATTTTCATGGCAAACATCGCCGTTGTTTTTCACTCGGGTTATGGCCACACCCTGCGCATGGCGCAAGCCGTGGCTGAAGGCGCAGGCGCCACGCTGGTGGCTGTTGATGCAGAAGGCAACCTGCCCGAGGGCGGCTGGGACACGCTGAACGCGGCCGACGCCATCGTCATGGGCAGCCCGACCTACATGGGCACTGTGAGCTGGCAGTTCAAGAAATTCGCCGACGCCTCCAGCAAGGCCTGGTTCACCCAGGCCTGGAAGGATAAGGTGTTCGCCGGCTTCACCAACAGCGCCACCATGAACGGCGACAAGCTGTCCACGCTGCACTACCTGTTCACCCTGGCCATGCAGCACAGCGGCATTTGGGTCGGCACCGGCCTGATGCCCAGCAACAGCAAGGCGGCCCAGCGCAACGACGTCAACTACGTGGGCTCGTTCAGCGGCGCCATGGCGCAGTCGCCATCCGACAGCAGCCCGGCCGAGATGTTGCAAGGTGACTTGGACACGGCGAAACTCTTCGGTCAGCGCGTGGCCGAAGTCACGGCCCGCCTGAAGCGCTGAGCCCCGGTCCCGCGGACCGGGGCCTGGCTGCCATGCCCGCCACGTGGCGGCGCCCACGCCCACACAAGGAGCACCGCATGAGCATCGAACTGCAGCGCCGGCCCGGCGCCGCACTGGCCCAGACCCTGCGCATCCGCGGCCACGAACTGGTGGTGGACGGCACGCTGGCCGAGGGCGGCGACGACACCGGCCCCAGCGCCCATGAGCTGTACGACGCGGCGCTGGCAGCCTGCAAGGCCCTGACCGTGCTCTGGTACGCGCGCCGCAAGGGCCTGCCGGTGGGCGAGGTGTTGACCGAGGTGCAGAGCGACGCCAGCCAGGAACGCCAGGGCCTGTACCGTCTGACGGCGCGGCTGCGCATCGGTGGCGAACTCAGCGACGCCCAGCTCGCCGAGCTGGCCGCCGTGGCCGAGAAATGCCCGGTGCACAAGCTCATGACCCAGGTGCGCACCGAGGTCAGCACCCAGGTGGAGCGCCTGCCATGAGCGTACACAGCCAGATCGGCGGCCACAACAAGGACCTGGGCGGCGGCTTCGTGGTGCGCCGCCTGCTGCCTTCGGGGCGGCTGCCGGCGGTCGGTCCCTTCGTGTTCTTCGACCATTTCGGCCCGGTGCTGGAAAGCCCGGAGCAGCCGCGCGACGTGCGGCCGCACCCGCACATCGGCCTGGCCACGGTGACTTATTTGTTCGAAGGCGCGATCATGCACCGCGACAGCGCCGGCTACGCCCAGCAGATCGAGCCCGGCGCCATCAACTGGATGACCGCAGGCCGCGGCATCGTGCACTCCGAGCGCAAGCCCGAGTCGCTGCGCCAGGCCCATTACCGCAACCACGGCCTGCAGCTCTGGGCCGCGCTGCCGCAGGCCTTTGAAGAGGTCGAGCCGGCGTTCAGCCACACCCCGGCCGCCGACATCCCCGAGCGCCAGGTGGGCGCGGCGCGGGTGCGGGTGCTGGTGGGCGAGGCCTTTGGCGCCCGCTCGCCCGTGGCCACCTTCTCGCGCACCCTGTACCTGGATGTGGCCCTGCCCGACGGTGCCCGGCTGGCGCTGCCGGCGCTGGAGGCGCAGCAGGCGGTCTACGTGGTGGAAGGCGCGCTGCAGGTGGACGGCGAGGCTGTGGCCGCGCAGCGCATGGCGCTGCTGACTTCGGGCGAGACCAGCTGGCTGGTGGCGCAGGGCGACACCCGGCTGGTGGTGATCGGTGGCGAGCCGCTCGACGGCCGGCGCCTGATCTGGTGGAATTTCGTCTCCAGCCGCAAGGAGCGCATCCTGGAAGCGGCCGCAGCCTGGAAAGCCCAGACCCTGGGCCAGGTGCCAGGCGAGACCGAGTTCATTCCGCTGCCCGACACGCCGCTGCCGCCGGCCTGAAGCGCGCCTGGCCATAGGCTCAGGGCCGTGGCCGGGCCAGGCGGCCCCGTGGCGCCACCCGGCCGCGACCAGGGGCCACCCTGCCGGCGGCGCTAGGCGCAGGCCGGCGTGCTGCGCGCGGGTGCTGTCGCGGTCCGACCCGGGCCCACGGCCGGGTTTTACCCCTACCATGCGGGCATGAAGATCCTGACGCTGCTGCCCTGGGCCGACTGGCTGGCCATGGCCTGGTTTTTCGGTGCCTGGTGCACCTATGCCGTGTTCACCCGGCATGGCGGGCGTGGCCAGGGGTCGCTGCTGGCCACCACCAACCGCTACCGCCGCTACTGGATGCTGCAGACCACGGCGCGCGACCCGCGGCTGCTGGACGGGGTGATCCTGCAGAGCCTGTCGCACACGCCCTCGTTCTTCTCGTCCACCTCCATCATCATCATCGGCGGCCTGTTCGCGCTGCTCGGCACCACCGACAAGGCGGCCGAGCTGGTGCGCGAGATCCCGTTCGCCCAGCCCACACCGCTGCTGGTGTTCGAGTTCAAGGTGCTGGTGCTGATCGGCATCTTCGTCTACGCCTTCTTCCGCTTCAGCTGGTCGATGCGGCAATACACTTTTGCCTCGCTGGTGATCGGCTCCATGCCGCCGCCGCCGGAGTTCGTGGCTGGCCGCTTCGACCGCCACCTGTTCGCCGACCGCGCCAGCGCGCTCATGGGGCTGGCGGCCGAGACCTTCAACGACGGCCTGCGCGCCTACTACTTCTCGTTCGCCGCCATGGCCTGGTTCTTCTCGCCGGTGGCGTTGGCCCTGGCCACCGCGCTGGTGGTGCTCATTCTCTACAGCCGCGAGTTCCGCTCGGACGTGCTGGCCGTGTTGAGCGATGACAAAAAAGGCCCCTAGCCCTTGCCAGTAGGCGATAAGGTGCTCACTTTTTGATAGCGTCTAGGTCGTGACCCAGGGCCTCGCGCTGGTCGAACACGAAGCAGTCGCCGTGGTAGTGGGCGCCACCGGTTTCCTCGAAGTACTTGAGGATGCCGCCCTCAAGCTGGTAGACGTGGTCCAGTCCGGCCTCGCGCAGGTACAGCGCGGCCTTTTCGCAGCGGATGCCGCCGGTGCAGAAGCTCACCACGGTCTTGCCCACCAGGGCCTCGCGGTGCTGCTGCACCGCTGCAGGGAACTCCGAAAACTTCTGGATGCGCCAGTCGATCGCGCCCTCGAAGCTGCCGTAGTCCACCTCGAAGGCGTTGCGCGTGTCCAGTGTCACCACCGGGCGGCCGCTGTCGTCATAGCCGGCGTCGAGCCAGCGCTTGACGGTGCGAGCGTCCACCGCCGGGGCGCGGCCCTGGTTCGGGTCGCTCTGCGGGTGGTTCATGCGGATGATCTCGCGCTTGACCTTGACC
>CAZKDU010000035.1:0-12029 GCA_964551485.1 uncultured Burkholderiaceae bacterium | reverse complement strand
CGCTGGCGTAGCCGTCGAGCTCGCAGCCGGCGTCGATCAGCACCAGCTCGCCGTCGCGCACTGGTGCCGTGTCGGCGCGGTAGTGCAGCACGCAGGCGTTGGCGCCGGCCGCCACGATGGAGCTGTAGGCTGGGTACTGCGAGCCCTGGCGGCGGAACTCGTGCAGCAGCTCGGCGTCCAGGTGGTACTCGCGCACCTCCTCGCCGGCGCGCAGGCGGCGCGCGCTGAGCTGCATGGCGCGCACGTGGGCGGCGGCGCTGATCTGCGCGGCGCGGCGCATGGTGTCCAGCTCGTGCGCGTCCTTGATCAGGCGCATCTCGTCCAGCACGCCGCACAGGTCGCGCTGCTGCTCGGGGCAGATGGCGCCGAAGCGCACGCGGCCGCGCACCGCCGCTAGCCAGCCGTCGACGCGGCTCTCCAGCCCGGCGTGGGTGGCAAACGGGTACCAGACCGCGTCGCGGTTCTCCAGCAGCCGCGGCAGGCGCGTGTCGAGCTCGGCCACCGAGTGCGCGGCGTCCAGGCCCAGCGCGGCGGGCGCGGCCTCGGGCCCGAGGCGAAAGCCGTCCCAGATCTCGCGCTCCAGGTCCTTGGGCTGGCAGAACAGCGTGCTGTGGCCGTCGGCCGTGATCACCAGCCAGGCGTTGGGCTCGCTGAAGCCGGTCAGGTAGAAAAAGTAGCTGTCGTGCCGGTACAGGAAGTCGCTGTCGCGGTTGCGCGCGTGCTCGGGCGCGGTCGGCACGATGGCGATGCCACCGGGCCCGAGCTGGGCCGCGACGCGGGCGCGGCGCTGGGCATGGAGGGAGAGGGTGCTCATGCCCGCATGCTAGCAGCGGGCGTGCGGGCGTGCGGGCGTGCGGGCGTGCGGGCGTGCGGGCGTGTCGGCCGCCGCCCGGGCGGCCCTGGCCTCAGCCGGTCAGGCGCTGGCCCATCCAGAACAGCGCCAGGGCGATCAAGGCCCATGAGCCCAGCCGCACCAGCCGCGGATGGTGCGGCACCCACCAGCGTGCCAGCGCCCATTGCGCCAGCAGCCAGCTGCCCACGGCCAGCAGCTGCCCGCACTCCACCCCCAGGTTGAAACCCGCCAGCGCCCAGGGCAGCAGCGGCGCGGCCACCCCGGATTCGAGCAGGATGCCTGAAAAACCCAGGCCATGGACCAGCCCGAAACCCAGGGCCAGCACGTCGCTGCGCAGGCCCGGCAGCGGGCGCAGGTTGAGCGCCGCAGAAATACCGATGGATGCGGCAATGGCGGGTTCGACCCAGGCGCCACTGGCTTCGATCAGGCCCCAGGTCGCCAGGCCCAGGGTGATGGAGTGGCCCACCGTGAACCCGGTGACGGTGCGCACCAGCGCCCGCAGCGCATGGGGTGCGCGCTGCGCACCCACCAGGCGGATGGGCAGCAGCAGCGCCAGCAAAAAGGCCACGTGGTCATAGCCGGTCAGCAGGTGGTGCACCCCTTCACTGAAGAACTGGGCCAGGGCCTGCCAGCCGCGGCCCGGTGTGGCGGAGCCTGGCGCGGCGCTGCCCACCACGGCCGCGGCCTCGCCCGTGTCGGCGCGCAGCCCGGACAGGGCCAGCCGCGGTTGCCGCTCGGGGGCAATCACCCCGGCCACGGCCTGCCCACCCAGTTGCCCGGCCACGATGACGCGGTGGGTCGGGTCCACGCCTTGCATGAGCCGGTAGTCGATGTGGGTGGCGCCGCTGCCGCAGTCGGGTTGGGCACTGGCGCGCAGGTAGGGGCCATCGCTGCGCCGCTCCAGTGACTCGAAGCGCCAACGCGCGGGACAGGCGTGGGTGTCGGTGCGGCGCACCTGCACGCCGTCGCCGATCCAGCCCAGCACCTCGTCGAGCCGGGCCCGGACCTCACCCCAGGTCAGCTCGCCATTGGTGTCTTGGTCCAGTGCCAGCGCGGCGTCCAGGTCTTTGAGTGCCAGCGAGAGCTGCAGGCTCAGCCCGGTGCGGTCGTCCACGCGCAGGTAGGCGTCACTGGCCTTGTGGGCCTGGGCCGTGCTGGCCAGAAGACCCAGCAGCCCGATCAGCAGCAGGCGTGTCAGCCGGTGGACCTGGTTCATGGCAAGGCCTTGGCCGCCAGGCGCACGTCCATCAGGCCGCTGCGCTGCAGGTCGGCCCGCCACTGGGCGGCTGTGTCGCGCTGGCCGAGCCGCTGGGCGCTGGCCAAGGCCAGCCACCAGTCGATGGGCTCGCGTTGCTGCGCCAGGTTCAGCCGGGCTTCTGCCATGGCCAAGGCGGCATCGTCCTGCAGCCACCAGGCCGCCCAGGCGCGCTCACGCGCCTCGGCCACCGGGTCGTCGCCACGCAGGCGCTGCTGGGTGAAGGTGGCCCGCACGTCGTCGTGCAGGGCCCGCCATGCCGGGTCGCCTTGCGCCCGCAGCGCCCGCGCACGACGCAGCAGCACGGCCACGCTCGGTGGCTGGCCTTGCAGCACGGCCAGCGCCTCGCCCGGGCGGCCCTGGCGCAGCAGCAGGTCGGCCAGGGCCACTGCGGTGTAGGGGTCGGGGTCGAGCTGCAGGCTGCGGGTGAAGGCCTGATGGGCCTGGGTGTCGTGGCCCGCACGTTCCTCGCTCTCGCCCAGCAGGGACAGTACCCAGGCCTGGAACCCGGGTTCGGGGCGGGCGGCCAGCAATCGGGTGAAGCTGGCGCGGGCCTGCACCTGCTGGCCCTGGAGCGAGCGGATGTCCCACTGGCATGCCTCGGCGTGTGCCGTGGCCCCGGCCTGGGCCACGGCGGCGCAGGCGCGCAATGCCTGGGCGTAGCGCCCGGCCAGGCGCTCCAGGGTGGCCAGTGTCAACCAGCCTTCGGCATGGCCCGGTTGCCGCTGCAGGGCCTGGGTGAGCAGCGCATGCGCTTCGCCAAAGCGGTGCTGGCGCTGCAGGATGGTGGCCTGCAGCACCTGGATGTCGGCGGGCGCGTCGGCCCGCCCGGCCCAGGGGGCCAGCGCGGCCTGGGCCCGCCCCAGGTGGCGGGGATCACTCTGCTGGCGCGAGGCGGTGATCCAGTGCCGTGCCACGCGGATGGCCTCCTGCGGGTCGCCGGGGCGGGCCAGGACCGGCGTGCGTGGCCGCACCGGCACGTGGTCCAGCACCGTGGCGTCGGACGCCGGCACAAAGTCGCGGGGCTGGGCCTGGGCTGCCAGGGCCAGTCCCGCCAGCCCGGCGCCACAGGCCAGCCAGCGCATGCCGGCAAAAAAACGGCGTGCCGCTGTGCACGCCGCAAATGCCGCAGAGAGTGTGCCCACCAAGGTCAGAACAGGCCGGCCACCGGCTCGCTGTCGTCGGAGGTGGCCAGGGTGACGTCCCCGACCACGATGGGCTCGTTGCCGTCGCTGGTCCGGTCGTTGATCTGGGCGCGCACGAAGGTCACCGCATCATTGCTGTTCTGGGTGGCCGACACGTTCACGTCGGTGCCTGTGACTTTGGCGTCGCCACCGCCGCCGCCGCCACAGGCGACCAGCGCCATCGAGGCGCTGGCAGCGAGCACCGCCAGCCGAAGGAAGTTCGTATGCATGGCGGTCTCCAATCAGCGTGCACCCGCCACCGGGGTGTCGAGGTAGGGGAAGGTGGCGCGCAGCGGCACCACCGCCTGGTCCACCGCGTCGTGCAGGCTCAGCGAGGTGGCGCCCAGGGGCACGGCGCTGGGCTTGCACGCGGCACCAAAGCCCAGTGCGTTGCCGTCGCCGTTGGCCATGCACAGGCCGCCCATGACCGCCACCAGGGCGATGTCGACCACGTCGTCCTTGGGACGGCGGCCGTTCGGGAAACCGGCCAGGTCCACCGCCTGGCCCAGGTTCTGCGGACCACCGACGCGCAGGATTTCACCCACAACGCCGAGCCGGTTCTGCTGTGCGAACGGCACGGGCGCGATCGCGGTGTTCAGGCGCAGCTGCTCGGACGGTGTCACGTTCGCGGGCTTGTTGACCCCGGGCACCCCGGTCAGGAACACCGTGACCAGGTCGTTGCGTGGCAGGTTGGTGGGGGCGGCGCCGCCGGCGGGCAGGTTGTAGGCGATCTCGACCAGGCGTGGCAGCGTGGGGTTGGTCACGTACTTGGCGAACTGGCCGTCGTCCTTGGGTTTGGAGGCGTTGAACTTGTCCTTGTCGGGCAGGCCGATCACCAGCTCGTTGACCAGCGGGTTGCCCAGGCGCGACACCTGGGTCCAGGCGCCGCCGGCCTTTTCGCTGGTCTGGTGGCCCGAAGCCGGTGCACCCGACAGCAGGCGACCCTGGCGCAGGCTGGCGGTGGACCACACGCCGATCACCGGGTCGTTGCCCGCGGTCAGGCAGGACTTGTGCACCTCCAGCGCCAGCGTGGTCACGTTCTTGCCGTCAATGGTGTTGGGGGCGGCGTTGATCTTGCTCGGGTCGGTGATGACACTCAGCGGCGCGTTGATCAGGTCAAAGGCGGTGCCCAGGTTGACCGCGAAAGACTCGCGCCGTTGGCCCACGAACACCTTGTTGCCGCCCTGGTTGCAGCCCGGGATGGCAACGTTGTAAATGTGCTGGTCGGCGTAGGCTGCGTAGTTGGGGATGGTCTTGGTGCCGATGTAGTCCACTGGCTTGTCGAAAGTGGCGCCGCCGGAGGCCTTGGCCACACTGTTGCGGCTGCCGGTGCGGCGGTCGCCACGAACCAGGTCCACGGTGTAGGTTTCGTTGAGGTTGAGCGCCGCCGCGTTCGGTGCGCTCACAGCCCCGGCCTGGATCAGCGGGATCGCGACGTTCTCGCTGCCGATGGGCAGCGCCACACCCTTGAGGTTGTTCTTGAATCGGAACTGGAACGTCAGGTCTTCCTTGCCGTCGCCGTTGTTGTCCACGTGGATCTCGTAGAGCGCGTTGGGGTCCAGCGAGAAATAGTTGGGGCCACCGTAGGCGTCTTGCAGCGGCAGGAAGTTGGCGATCAAGGTGACGTAGTCCTGGCGCCCGCTTTCATAGCTCATGAAAGCGTACACGTCGGTGTTGTCGACCTTCGGGGCGGTGGTGATGAATGGGGCTTCGCGGTGGCTGGACGCCAACGCCGAACCCAATGCCGTCAAGGCCGCAAAGGCAGCAGCCCAGTGTGTGCGGTGCATGCAAGTCTCCGTTAAGTGAATGGTCCTGCGCTTACGGGGGGGCATGGGCGTTGGATTCACAATGTCCCGTATTCCCTTCGGTTTTCAGTGGACTTGCATCCAAAGTGAAGGGGCCGTGCGTAGCGGCTCATCACACCCTGGCTGTGAGAAGCCGCGTGACCCACCACAGCATCACAAGGACGGCATGCACACACCCGCTTTCATGACACGCCCGGTCCAGGGCACACGCGGGCGTGGATTGCTGCGCAAGGCGTGGCGCCATGTCCGCTGCCTGACCCTTGGCCTGGCCACGGCCTGGGGCCCAGTCTGGGCCCATGACGAAGGCGAGCCACCCGCGCCCACGCTCAAGCCAGTTCAGATCACCGGCAACTACGACAACGCCGTGGGCAGCTTCGACGCCGCTTCACAGGGGGCGGTTGGGGCCGACCTGATCCGGCTGCGCCCGGTGGCCCAGCCGGGCGAGGTGCTGGAGTTCGTGCCCGGCCTGATCGTGACCCAGCACAGCGGCAGCGGCAAGGCCAACCAGTTCTTCCTGCGCGGCTTCAACCTGGACCATGGCACCGACTTCGCGACCTGGGTCGATGGCGTGCCGGTCAACATGCCCACCCATGCCCACGGCCAGGGCTACACCGACCTGAACTTCCTGATCCCGGAGCTGGTGCAGCGCATCGACTACCGCAAGGGCCCCTACGCCGCCGAGGACGGTGACTTCTCCTCGGCCGGTTCGGCCCGGTTGCAGCTGGTCAACGTGCTGCCCCAGGGCCTGGCCCAGCTCACCGCTGGCCATGGTGGCTACCGGCGCACCCTGCTGGCCGACACCGTGGACGCCGGGCCCGGCCACTTGCTCTGGGGCCTGGAGCTGGGCCGCCAGGACGGCCCCTGGACCGAGCCCGAGCGCTTGCACAAGCGCAACGCGCTGCTGCGCTACAGCCTCAAGACCGCCGCCCTCGACATGAGCCTGACCGCCATGCACTACCGCGCCCGCTGGAACGCCACCGACCAGGTGCCGCTGCGCGCGGTGCAGGACGGCCGACTCGGCCGCTTCGACGCGGTTGACCCGAGCGACGGTGGCAACACCGGGCGCGACAGCCTGTCGCTGCGCTGGCGCCAGCGCAACCTCGGCGGGCGCGGGGTGGTCGAGGCCGACGCCTGGTGGCTGGCCTCGCGCCTGGACCTGTTCAGCAACTTCACCTACGCGCTCGACAACCCGGTGGACGGTGACCAGTTCCGCCAGGCCGAGCGCCGGCGCGCCGCCGGCCTGCTGCTGGCCCAGGGCGTGCAGGCGCGCTGGGGTGGGGTGGACACCCAGACCCGCGTTGGCCTGCAGCTGCGCCAGGACCGGCTCGCCCCGGTCGGGCTGTACGCGAGCACCGCGCGGCTCACCACCGGCGTGGTGCGCGAGGACACGGTGCGCCAGACCAGCCTGGGACTGTTCCTGGAAAACACCGCGCAATGGCACGAGAAGTTCCGCAGCGTGCTGGGCCTGCGCCACGACCAGCAGCGTTTCGAGGTGACCAGCAACCTGCCCGTCAACTCGGGACGCCAGCGCGCCAGCCTGGTCTCGCCCAAGCTGGCCCTGGTGGCCGGGCCCTGGGCCCGCACCGAATTCTTCGTGAACTGGGGCGAGGGCTTCCACAGCAACGACGCGCGTGGCACCACGGCCGTGCTCAGCGCCCGCAGCGGCGACCCGCTGACGCCGGTGCCCCCGCTGGTCAAGTCGCGCGGGTACGAGCTGGGCCTGCGCACCGAGCCCCTGCCCGACCTGCAGAGCTCGCTGGCCCTGTGGGTGCTGCGCCTGGGCTCCGAGCTGGTGTTCGTGGGTGACGCCGGCGACACCGAGGCCAGCCGCCCGAGCCGGCGCCACGGCCTGGAGTGGAACACCCACTGGCGCGCCAACCGCTGGCTCTCGCTCGACGCCGACCTGAGCCTGTCGCGCGCGCGCTTCACCACCGACGATGGCTCGGGCACGGCCGTGCCCGGCGCCATCGAGCGGGTGCTGGCGCTGGGCGTCACCGTCAGCGAATGGCGCGGCTGGTCGGGTGGCCTGACGCTGCGGTACTTCGGGCCCCGCCCGCTGACCGAAGACAACCGCGTGCGGTCGAGTGGCAGCACCCTGGTGAACGGGCGGATCGGCTACCGCTGGGACGCGGCCACCCAGCTCGGCCTGGACGTGTTCAACCTGTTCAACCGGCGTGCCAGCGACATCGAGTACTTCTACGCCTCGCGCCTGCGTGGCGAGGCCTCGGCGGTGGACGATGTGCACTTTCACCCGGTGGCGCCGCGCAGCCTGCGCCTGAGCCTGCTGCACCGCTTCTGACGCCGCGCATGCCCCCGAGGAGCGGCCGCCGGGGTGCAGCGGCGCGTGCTTGCCGAGCGGCACGCAGCGGGCTGTGAGGGGGCCAGGTGGTACGGCAGGCCTATCTCAGAGAGCCGTTGGCCCGGCGCGGTGGTGGCGGGGTGTGTGCGGCCTGCTGGCGAAGGGGGCATGGCGCGGGCTGCGGGCGGGTTGGGGCGGGTTAGGGCGGGCCGCCGGTGGCGCCGGCTCAGGCGCTGCGGTTGAGCTGGGCCAGGCGCTCGGGCGTGCCCACGTCGGTCCAGGGCCCGGTGTAGAGCTCGGCGCTGACCAGGCCGCGGTCCATGGCGGCACGCAGCAGCGGCGCCAGCGGCGCCTTGACACCGCCCGGGTTGCCCGGCGCGATGTCGCACAGCGGCGGCGCCAGCAGCGCGGCGCGGTACAGACCGATGGTGCTGTAGGTGTACAGCGCGGGCGCGCCGGGGTCGGCCGGCGGCGTGGGGCTGGCCGCCGGGCGCGGCAGGTTCAGCGCCTGGCGCAGGCCCTGGGCGTCGGGCGCGGCCAGGCCGAAGTCGCCGCGCGGGTGGTGCGGCGGGTTGGGCACCAGCCACAGGTGGGCCAGTCGGCCGCTGGCCAGGAAGCGCTGCACCGCCGCGGCCGAGAACACGAAGTCCGGCGCGAACACGTCGCCGGCCAGCACCCAGAAGGCCTCGCCCAGCAGCGGCAGCGCGCGCGCCATGCCGCCCAGGGTTTCGAGCGCGCCGAAGTCCTCGGGGCCATCGCGGCCGGCGAAGTCGGCGCCTTCACGCGAGTATGAAATTTGTAGCGCCTCAAGCCCATGGGGCAAGGGCTGGCGGCCGAAATGGGCCTCAATCTGCGGGCCCAGCCAGGCGGTGTTGAGCACCAGCCGGGTGAAGCCGCCGCGTGCCAGCGCCTCCATGTGCCACTGCAGCAGCGGCTTGCCGCGCACCGGCAACAGGGGTTTGGGGGTGTGGTCGGTCAGCGGGCGCATGCGCTCGCCGCGGCCGGCGGCCAGGATCAGGGCAGGAAGGCTCATGGGGTCGGGGGCAAGAGGTCGGCTCGCGCGCTGCCGGGCATGGGCGCATGCGTGGGTGTGGGCGTGGGCGGCTCGCCGCGCCGCAGCGCCTGGCGCTGCACGCGGCCGGGCGCGAACAGGGCCAGCAGCGCGTCGAGCAGGGCGTGGGCCTGGGCCGAATGGTCGCCACCGAAGTTGCAGACGTAGACGTCCAGCGTCACGGCGCGCTGCTCGGGCCAGGTGTGCACACACAGGTGGCTCTCGGCCAGCAGCACGGTGGCGGTGACGCCGCCCGGCCCCTGGGCCGAGACCGGGAAGCGGTGTGCCAGGTGCGCCACGGCCTGCAGGCCGCTGGCCTGCACGGCGGCCACGCAGGCCTGCAGCAGGCGCTGCTCGTCGAGCAGCCAGGGGCTGGCGCAGCGGCAGTCGTGGAGGTCGGCGGTGAGGTGCAGGCCCTGCATGGGTGGCACTGTAATGGCTGGCGCGCAAGGCCGCCGCGCCGGGCCGGTAAAATCAGAGGTTTCCCCGAATTTTCTTTCTGGAGCTGCCTCCGATGGCCAACACCACCCAGATGGCGAGCGCGGTCCGCGCCCTCGCGATGGACGCCGTTCAACAAGCCAATTCCGGCCACCCGGGAGCCCCCATGGGCATGGCTGACATGGCCGTGGCGCTGTGGGGCCAGCACCTGCGCCACAACCCGGCCAACCCGCAGTGGGCCAACCGCGACCGCTTCGTGCTGTCCAACGGCCACGGCTCCATGCTGATCTACGCGCTGTTGCACCTCACCGGCTACAAGCTGCCCATCGACGAGCTGAAGAACTTCCGCCAACTGCACAGCAAGACCGCCGGCCACCCCGAAGTGGGCATCACCCCCGGGGTGGAAACCACCACCGGCCCGCTGGGTCAGGGCATCACCAACGCGGTGGGCATGGCGCTGGCCGAGAAGCTGCTGGCGAGCGAATTCAACCGTGACGGTCACGCCATCGTGGACCACCACACCTATGTGTTCCTGGGCGACGGCTGCCTGATGGAAGGCATCAGCCACGAGGCCGTGGCCCTGGCCGGCGCCTGGAAGCTGAACAAGCTGGTGGCCCTGTACGACGACAACGGCATCTCCATCGACGGCCAGGTCACGCCCTGGTTCATCGACAACACGCCGCAGCGTTTTGAGGCCTGAGGCTGGAGCGTGATCCGCGACGTGGACGGCCACGACGCCGACGCCGTGGACGCAGCGATTGCCGCCGCCAAGGCCAGCAGTGACAAGCCCACCCTCATCTGCTGCAAAACCAGCATCGGCAAGGGCAGCCCCAACCGCGCCAATACCGCCAAGGCCCACGGCGAGCCACTGGGCGCCGAGGAAATCAAGCTCACCCGCGAAGCCCTGGGCTGGACCCACGAGCCCTTTGTCATTCCCAAGGACGTGTACGCTGCTTGGGACGCCAAGGCGCAGGGCAAGGCCGCAGAGGCCGCCTGGAACGACAAGTTCGCCGCCTACAAGGCCGCCTTCCCCGAACTGGCCAAAGAATTCGTGCGCCGCATGAAGGGCGACCTGCCCAAGTCCTTCGCCCAGGTGGCGGTGGACGCCACCATCGGTGCCCACACCAAGGCCGAAACCGTGGCCAGCCGCAAGGCTAGCCAGATCGCGCTCGAAGCCTTCACCGCCGCGCTGCCTGAAATGCTGGGCGGCAGCGCCGACCTCACCGGCTCCAACCTCACCAACACCAAGGCCACGCCCAGCCTGCGCTTTGACGCCACCGGCGCCGTGGTGAAAAACGAAGCGGGCCAGGGCGGCCGCCACATCAACTACGGTGTGCGCGAGTTTGGCATGGCCGCCATCATGAACGGTATCGCCCTGCACGGTGGTTTCATCCCCTACGCCGGCACCTTCCTGACCTTCAGCGACTACTCGCGCAACGCCATCCGCATGGCCGCGCTGATGAAGCAGCGCGTGATCCACGTCTTCACCCACGACTCCATCGGTCTGGGCGAAGACGGCCCCACCCACCAGTCCATCGAACACGCGGCCAGCCTGCGCCTGATCCCTGGCCTGGACGTTTGGCGCCCGGCCGATACCGCCGAGACAGCGGTGGCCTGGGCCGTTGCCCTGGAAAACCGCCACAAGCCCACCGCCCTGCTGCTGAGCCGCCAGAACCTGCCGTATGCGCCCAAACACGAGCTGGGCGACATCAGCCGTGGTGCTTACGTGCTGGCCGAGCCGGCCGAAGTGGGTCTGAAGAAAAAGGCGCAGGCCGTCATCATCGCCACCGGTTCCGAAGTGCAACTGGCCCTCAAGGCGCAGGAGCTGCTGGCCAAGGCACACAAGATCGCCGTGCGGGTGGTCTCTATGCCCAGCACCACCACCTTCGACCGCCAGACCACCGAGTACAAGACCTCGGTGCTGCCGGCTGGCCTGCCCCGCATCGCGGTGGAAATGGGCTCGACCGATGGCTGGTGGAAGTACGGCGTGGCCGCCGTGGTCGGCATCGACACCTACGGCGAATCGGCCCCCGCGCCGGTGCTGTTCAAGCACTTCGGTTTCACGCCCGAGAACGTGACAGACACGGTGCGCAAGGTTCTGAGCAAGTAAGGTTTTCGTTTCAACATCAGGAGTGTTCTCATGACGATCAAAGTGGGTATCAACGGCTTCGGCCGCATCGGCCGCAACGTGTTGCGCAGCGCCATCCAGAATTTCTCGGACATCGAGATCGTGGCCATCAACGACCTGCTGGAGCCCGACTACCTGGCCTACATGCTGCAGTACGACAGCGTGCACGGCCGCTTCAAGGGCACGGTTTCCGTTGAAGGCAACACCCTGATCGTCAACGGCAAGAAGATCCGCCTGACCCAGGAACGCGACCCCGCCAACCTCAAGTGGAACGAGGTCGGCGCCGACGTGGTGATCGAGTCCACTGGCCTGTTCCTGGACAAAGTCACCGCCCAGAAGCACCTGGACGCCGGTGCCAAGAAGGTCATCCTGTCGGCGCCTTCCAAGGACGACACCCCCATGTTCGTGTTCGGCGTGAACCACGACACCTACAAGGGCGAAGCCATCATCTCCAACGCTTCGTGCACCACCAACTGCCTGGCACCCGTGGCCAAGGTGCTGCACGACAAGTGGGGCATCAAGCGCGGCCTGATGACCACGGTGCACGCTGCCACCGCCACGCAAAAGACCGTGGACGGCCCCTCGAACAAAGACTGGCGCGGTGGCCGCGGCATTCTGGAAAACATCATTCCTTCGAGCACTGGCGCTGCCAAGGCCGTGGGCGTGGTAATTCCGTCGCTGAACAAGAAGCTGACCGGCATGGCCTTCCGCGTGCCCACCTCCGACGTGTCCGTGGTTGACCTGACCGTGGAGCTGGACAAGGCCGCCACCTACGACGAGATCAAGGCCGAAATGAAGGCCCAGTCCGAAGGCGCTTTGAAAGGCGTGCTGGGCTACACCGAAGACAAGGTCGTGGCCACGGACTTCCGTGGCGACACCCGCACCTCCATCTTCGACGCCGACGCCGGCATCGCGCTGGATGGCACCTTCGTGAAGGTCGTGAGCTGGTACGACAACGAGTGGGGCTACTCCAACAAGTGCCTGGAGATGGTGCGTGTGGTGAGCAAGTAAGCCAC
>CAZKDU010000034.1:0-12215 GCA_964551485.1 uncultured Burkholderiaceae bacterium | reverse complement strand
CAAGATCATGGCCCTGGCCACGCGCGGTGCGCGGGTGTTGCAGATGGGCGCCGGCTTCATCGGCTGCATCATCATGGAAGCCCTGGCCGTGCGCGGCGTCAATCTCAGCGTGGTCGAGATGGGCGACCGCATGGTGCCTCGCATGATGGGCCCGACCTCGGGCAACATGATCAAGGACTGGTGCCAGCACAAGGGCGTGCAGGTGTTCACCGGCACCCGGGTCGAGGCCATCGAGGTGCACGCCGCCGGCGGCTTGCACAACAAGCTGGCCAGCGTGGTCGGCTTGAGCAACGGCGGCAGTGCCGGCCCGCTCACCGTCAAGCTCTCCAACGGCCAGGCCCTGGACGTGGACTTGGTCATCAGCGCCACCGGCGTGAAGCCGGCCACCGGCTTCCTGGCCGGCTCGGGCATCGAGGTCCAGCAGGGCATCGTGACCGATGTGCACATGCGCACCAACGTGCCCGACGTCTACGCTGCCGGCGACTGCGCCCAGGCTTTCGACCAGTTCACCGGCCAGACCGTGGTCAGCGCCATCCAGCCCAACGCCGCCGACCAGGCGCGCGTGGCGGCGCTGTGCATGCTCGGCCGCCCGGCCGAGCTCAAGCAGGTCACGCAGATCAACGTGCTTGACACCCTCGGCCTGATCTCCACCAGCTTCGGCCTGTGGCAGGGCGTGGAGGGCGGCGAACACACCGAACTCACCGAGCGCCTGCCCAACGGCGGTGGCCGCCACCTGAGCCTGCAGTTCAAGGACGACGTCATGGTGGGCTGCAACAGCGTGGGCTGGACCAACCACGTCGGTGTGATGCGCGGCCTGGTGGAGGGGGCGGTCAAGCTCGGCCCCTGGAAAGACCGGCTGATGCAGGACCCGACCCGGCTGATGGACGCCTACCTCGACACCGCCCAGGCCCAGGGCCAGTGGCTCGGCGCAGCCGACGACCACCGGCGCGGGCATTGAGGTCTGCGCCGATAATGCGCCCATGAACATCAGCTTCAAGCTGTTCGCCACGCTCACCGACTACCTGCCCGCGGAAGCCCGCTACAGCAACATCGTCGCGCTGGACGTGGCGCCCAACGCCACCATCAGCGACATCATTGCCCCGTTCGGCCTGCCCGAACGCCTGGTGCACCTGGTACTGGTCAATGGCCGTTACATCGCACCCGAGCAGCGCATGAGCCAGACGCTGCAAGAGGGCGACGTGCTGGCCATCTGGCCGCCGGTGGCGGGCGGCTGAGCGCATCGGCGCGCTGTCGGCGCTTGACTGCCGTCCCCGGCGCGCCACCCCCAGCCCTGCTGCGGCCTGTCCCCGTGTCCAACCCCGACCTGCCGAACGAGCCCGCGCCCGAGCCGGCGCACGGCCGCTTTCCCGAGCGCTTCGAGCGCCAGATGGCCTGCACCGAGACCGAGTGGCTGCGCTGGCTGCCCGACGCCATCGGCCCCTGGCCCTGGCAGGCCGGGCCCGGCCGCGCCGAGGTGGCGCTGCACGGCGGGCGCCTGTGCATCACCTGGCGGCCCGATGCCCCGCGCGTGATCGCGCTGATCCGCCTGCCGCAGCAGCGCGTGGCCTTTGCCTTCGAGCAGGTCAGCGCCGAGCAGCGCACGGCCTTCATGCGCCGCTTCGACCTCTACACCCAGCGCGGCGGCGGCTGAGCGAGGTCCGCCGCGGGGCAAGTGTCTGCACCGGCCTGGCCGCATCGCCAGGCGCAACGCCGTGTGTGCCCAGGTTCGGCACCTGTTGTTGCACCCACCATCCGCAGCGCGTCACGGCACTGGCCTCGGGCCACCCAGTTGCGCCACAATGCGCCCCATGAGCAGCGCCGCCTTGTCACTGCACGGCTTTCCCCAGGGCCAGGGCCCGAGCCTGGTGCTCAGCCACGCGCTGGGCGCCGACCTGGGCATGTGGGACGAGGTGGCCCCACGCCTGGCGCGGCGCTTCACGGTCTGGTGCTACGACCAGCGTGGTCACGGCCAGTCGCCCACGCTGCCCGGCCCGCACCGCGTGGACGACCTGGCCGACGATGTGGCCCACCTCATCACCACCGAGGTCGGCGGGCCGGTGCACTTCGTCGGCCTGTCGATGGGCGGCATGGTGGCCCAGGCCCTGGCCGTGCGCCACCCCGAACTGCTCAAGAGCCTGGTGCTGGCCAACACCACCGCGCACTACGACGACGCGGCGCGTGCCCTGATCGCGCAGCGCGTGGCCACGGTGCGCCAGCACGGCCTGGGCGCCATCGCCGAGGGCATGATGCAGCGCTGGTTCACCCCGGCCTTCAGCGCCCAGGCGCGGGGCGCGGGGCGCGTGGCCGCCACCCGTGCCTGCCTGGAGGCCACCAGCGCCGAGGCCTACGCCGCCAGTGCCGAGGCCGTGGCCGCGATCGACTTCCGCGAGAGCAACCGCCGCATCACCTGCCCGGTGCTGGTCCTGGCCGGCCTGCATGACCAGGCCACGCCGCTGGCAGCCGCCCAGGCCCTGGCCGACGGCATTCCCGGCGCGCGGCTGCGCACGCTGGATGCGGCACACTTGAGCGCCGTGGAGCAACCCGAGGCCTTTGCCGCCCTGGTGACCGAATTTCTGGACCCGACATGAAAACCGCCCTGATCCTCAATGGCCCCAACCTCAACCTGCTGGGCACGCGTGAACCCGCCGTCTACGGCTCGGCCACCCTGGCCGACGTGCAGCGGCTGTGCGCCGAGGCCTGCCAGTCCCTGGGCCTGGCGCTCGACTTCCGCCAGAGCAACCACGAGGGCGAGCTGGTCGACTGGGTCCACGAGGCCGGGCGTGCCCAGGCCGCCGGCACGCTGGCCGGCGTGGTGCTGAACGCCGGCGCCTACACCCACACCAGCATCGCCCTGCACGACGCCATCAAGGGCACGGGCGTGGCCCTGATCGAGCTGCACATCAGCAACGTGCACGCACGCGAGGCGTTCCGCCACCACTCCTACATCTCGCCAGTGGCGCGCGCCGTCATGGCCGGCTTTGGCGTGCAGGGCTACCCGCTGGCCATCCGCGCCCTGGCCCAGATCGGCGCCTGAGCCCCGGTGTCCCTGGGCTGTGTGCCAAAATGGCCGCCAGCCCTTGTCACTGCTGAAAAGTTTGCTATTGTTTTATGAGCATCGGGCCCTGCAGGTCCCTGCAGCCCATCACCCCCCTCTGTACCCATGAGCACTGCATTGCGCATCGATTTCGTGTCCGACGTGTCCTGCCCCTGGTGCGCCGTGGGCCTGGGCGCGCTGCAGCAGGCGCTGGCGCGCGTGGCCCCGGCCGTCGAGGCCACGCTGCACTTCCAGCCGTTCGAGCTCAACCCCACCATGCCGCCCGAGGGCCAGGACATCACCGAGCACCTGAGCCAGAAGTACGGCAGCACGCCGGCGCAGCAGGCCCAGGCGCGCGAGGCCATCCGCCAGCGCGGCGCCGCCGTGGGCGTGACCTTTCGGCCCGAGGGGCGCGGCCGCATCTACAACACCTTCAACGCGCACCGCCTGCTGCACTGGGCCGGCGAGCACAGCCCGGCGGCACAGCTCGCGCTCAAGCAGGCGCTGTTCCACGCCTACTTTGCCGAGGGCCTGAGCCCGGCCGACCCGCATGTGCTGGTGGCCGCGGCCCAGGCCGCCGGGCTGGATGGCCAGGCCGCGCGCGCCGTGCTGGCCGGCGACCAGCATGCCGACGAGGTGCGCGAGCGCGAGCAGTTCTTCCAGCGCCACGGCATCCACGCCGTGCCGGCCGTCATCATCAACCAGCGCCACCTGGTGCAGGGCGGTCAGCCGGTCGAGGTGTTCGAGCGCGTGCTGCGCGAGATCGCGGCCCAGGCCGGGCAGGGCGATGACGCCCCCACCCACCTCGGCGAGGCCGAGCCATCCCCCTGAGGGCTGGCCTGGGCCGCGCCAGGCGCTGCTCGGTTCCCTTTCTCTTCCTCCGTCCCCCCGGACCACCCCGCGCCCGCGCCTGAGCGCCGCCCGGGCCGCTTCCGTAGCCCCTGTGCCGACGGCCCACGGCCCCGGGGCCACCCGTTGGCCACCACCTGCCCGCCAGCCCTGCCGCCAGGGTGCTTGAAAAGCCCGGCGGCGACAATACCTGTGCCAGCCCAGCTAACCCGCCCCCAGGCCCCCACCTGGAGCGCCTGACCCGACCCCACCTGTGATGATGCCTGCCATGCTGTCTTCCAAGCCCTTGCTGCCCCGCCTCCAACGCTGGGGCCTGGCCCTGCTGTGTCTGGCCGGCCTGCTGATGGCCAGCCAGGGGGTGCTGAGCCGGGGCGAGGCCGTGCCGCGCCCCGTGACCCCGCGTGGCCCGCTGCTGGCCGACGAGCAGAACCACATTGCCGTGTTCAAGGCCGTGTCGCCCGCGGTGGTCAACATCACCGCGCTGTCGCTCGAGCGCGACCTGTTCTCGCGCAACGTGCAGCAGGTGCCCAAGGGCACGGGCACCGGCTTCATGTGGGACGACGCCGGCCACATCGTCACCAACTTCCACGTGATCCAGGACGCCAACGCCGCGCGCGTGACCCTGGCCGACCAGAGCAGCTACAAGGCCGAGCTGGTAGGCGCCTTTCCCGACCGCGACCTGGCCGTGCTGAAGATCGCCGCGCCCAAGGCCAAGCTGCTGGCCATCCCCGTGGGCAGCAGCCGCGAGCTGCAGGTGGGCCAGAAGGTCTACGCCATCGGCAACCCCTTCGGCCTGGACCAGACGCTGACCACCGGCATCGTGAGCGCGCTCAACCGCGAGATCGAATCCGTCACGCGCCGCACCATCCGTGACGTGGTGCAGACCGACGCCGCCATCAACCCCGGCAACTCCGGCGGTCCGCTGCTCGACTCCGCCGGCCGGCTGATCGGCGTCAACACCGCCATCTACAGCCCCAGCGGCAGCAGCGCCGGCATTGGCTTTGCCATCCCGGTGGACGAGGTCAACCGCATCGTGCCGCGGCTGATCCGCGACGGCCGCATCGTGCGCCCGGCCCTGGGCATCAGCATCGGACCCGACGGCATGGCGCGCGCGCTCGGCCTGCCCAAGGGCCTGCCCATCGTCGGCCTGTCGGCCAACGGCCCGGCCCAGCGCGCCGGGCTGCGCCCCTTCACCCGTGCCAGCGACGGCGGCGTGAGCGCGGGCGACGTGCTGACCGCCATCAACGGCGAGGCCGTGGCCGACGTGGACGACATGCTCAACGTGGTGGAGCGCTACCGCCCGGGCGACAAGGTCACCCTCACGCTCTGGCGTGCCGGCCAGAGCCGCCAGGTGCCGCTGACCCTGGCCACCTCCAGCGACTGAGGCGGCCACGCCTGCGCTTTCAGCGTGCGGCAGGCTGCCACACGATGAGGGCCATGCCCGCCAGGGCCACCACCGCGCCCACCAGGTCCCAGGTGGTGGGGCGGACCTGGTCCACCGCCCACAGCCACAGCAGCGCCACGCCGATGTACACCCCGCCGTAGGCCGCGTAGACCCGGCCCGCCGCTGCCTCGTGCAGCGTGAGCAGCCAGGCGAACAGCGCCAGGCTCAGCGCCGCCGGCAGCAGCAGCCAGGCCGAGCGGCCCTGCTGCAGCCACAGCCAGGGCAGGTAGCAGCCCACGATCTCGGCCAGCGCCGTGGCCACGTAAAGCATGAGCGTTTTCATGCCTGCGGGCCGGGGCCGTCTTTCACAAAGCACGCGTACACGAAGGCCTGGCGGGCGCCGCCCGGCGTGGTGTGGTGCTCATGCAGGTGCTGCACCAGGCGCAGGCCGGGGCCGAGCACGGTGGCCAGCGACTCGGGCGAGTGCCGGGCCACGGGCAGGCCGCTGCAGCGCACGGGCCCATCCAGCGCAAACGTGGCCACGATGGCATGACCGCCGGGCCTGAGGGCAGCGTGCAGCTGGCGCGCGTAACGCGCCTGGTCTTGCGGCTCGGTCAGGAAGTGGAACACCGCCCGGTCATGCCAGAGGTCCAGCCCCTGCGCGGGCAGGGCCACGCTGCGCACGTCGCCCACCCACCATTGCACGCGCTCGGCCTGCTGGCCCAGGCGCGTGCGCGCCAGGGCCAGCGCGCTGGCCGCAATGTCCAGCACGGCGAGGTGGCGCGCGCCCCAGGCCAGCAGCCCGTCGACCAGGGTGGAGGCACCCGAGCCCACATCGAGAATGGCCGCGTCCGGCCCCACGCGCGCTGCGATCAGCGCCAGCGAGGTGCGCGCCTCGGGCTGGTACCAGCTCACTGCGTTCGCCGCCTTGGTGGTATACACCTGCTCCCAGTGGGCCTGGGTGGCCGCGCCGTCGGGTGCGACAGAGGCAGGTGCCGGGACCGAAACCCTGGCAGGCGGTGGGGTGTGGGGCCCGGGGCTCATGGCGTGGGCAGGGGGCCTGTGGCAGGCGGTGCGGTGGGCGCGGGCAGCAGTTCGTGCACCCGGTCCACCGGGCGGCACAGCAGGGCGCCGCGCGGCGTCAGCACCAGCGGCCGGTTGATCAGCACCGGGTGGGCCAGCATGGCGTCAACCAGCAGCGCATCGGGCAGGGCCGGGTCGGCCAGGCCGAGCGACTCGTACACCTCGCCCTTGGGGCGCAGCAGCCCGCGCGGTGTCAGGCCCAGGCGCGCCAGCAGGTCGTGCAGTGTGGCGCGGTCCGGCGGGGTCTTGAGGTACTCGACGATCTGCGGCTCGATGCCAGCCGCGCGGATCAGCGCCAGCACGTTGCGCGAGGTGCCGCACTGCGGGTTGTGGTACAGGGTGACTGGGAACATGGGGCGATTGTCGGGCCAAGCGCCTGGCCCCGATGGCGCCTCGGCCAAGCGCCCCAAGAACCGGCGAAGGCACAGGCCCGCAGGGCCCCCACAAACCATTTTTCCCAAGCCCATGGCCGGCGCAGTACAATAGATGCTTTGCAGCGATCTGCTTACCTGCGCTGCAACAAGGTCTGACTCGGGCAGCGGTACCCCAACACCGCACCTCTCCACCCGCACCCAGTTGTGTCACTGGCGTCCTGGTGGTCAAACTTTCTCCCCTCTTGGCAAGCTCCACTCCGTCGGCTTTTTCGGGTCGATGTCGTTTTGCACATGCGCGCCTGGCGTTTGACCGATGGCCCCGTGGCAAGGCACCCCAGGCCCTTGTGGCCTGCATTTGATCGCTACCTCAGTTACTGCATGTCGTCTCATTTCTCGTCGCCCTTCACCGTGGGCAAATTCCTCATCACCCCGTTGTTCCAGACGGACCAGGCGGGCCGCTTCACGGCGTCCCTGTCGATCCGCCGCGGGCAGGGCAGCCAGACCCATGACCGGGTCTACACCTTCACGCCCGAATTCAGCAGCCAGGACAGCGCCCTCATGTACGCCGCGGCCCAGGGCCGCTACTGGCTGCTCAACCCCGCGTCGCTCGCCTGACCCGACCCCCCTCACACACCCTGACCCAGGAGGCCCCATGCCCAAGGAAGAACTGATCGAGATGCAAGGCAAGGTGGACGAAGTGCTGCCCGACATGCGCTACCGCGTGACGCTGGACAACGGCCACCGCCTGGTGGCCTACACCGGTGGCAAGATGCGCAAGCACAGCATCCGCATCCTGGCGGGCGACAAGGTCACGCTGGAGATGTCGCCCTACGACCTGTCCAAGGGCCGCATCACCTTCCGGCACCTGGAAAACCGCACGCCCCGCCCGGGTGGAGCCGCTATTGCCCGCAGGCGCTGAGCAGCGGCTGCACCGGCCAGTGCCCCCATTTGATTTGTCAACCCGCGCCCAACATTTTGACTGGGCGCTTTTACTGAAAGGCTCCATCATGAGCAACAACAAACTGTACGTCGGCAACCTCTCCTACGCTGTGCGCGACAACGACCTGGAACAACAATTCTCCGCCTACGGCCACGTGCAGTCGGCCAAGGTGATGATGGAGCGCGACACCGGCCGCTCCAAGGGCTTTGGCTTCGTGGAAATGTCCACCGGCGAAGAGGCCCAGGCCGCCATCGCCGGCCTGAACGGCAAGAACATGGGCGGCCGCGACCTCACGGTCAACATCGCCCGTCCCATGGAAGCCCGCCCGCCCCGCAGCGGTGGCGGCGGTGGCTACGGCGGCGACCGCCCGAGCCGCTGGTGATCGGCGGCTTCTAGGCCCACCCGTTCAGGCACAGCGGCGGTGCGTCTGCTGTGCCTGGCTGCGCCCAAGGGCGGCTGACCGGTTGGATGAGGGGGTCCTCTGCCATCGAGCGCCAGGCACCGGCAGAACCATCCCTGTGAAAGCGAACCGCTCAGCTCAGACTTCTTGTCGGATGAGTTGATCGACGACACGGCGAACCAGCGGTGCCACCAGCAGCACCGTGGGGAACGCAACACCCCAAGCCATGGTCCAGGCGCTGGCCCAGGCGCCCACAAAGCCAGATGCCAGGCCAACGACCCGGAGGGTCGCAATGCCTGAAATCAGCAGCGACATCACCCCCGAGAGCATCAAGCCAAAGAGCATGGGCGCATATTTCCTGGGGATCATGCGGCGGCTCCGGCAACCCGCAGGACCGTTTCGGCCACATGCTGACCGAACAGGCGAGCCGTTTTGACATCGCCCGGGACAAACGAGCCAGCGGGTGTGCCATGCCCCGCTTGTGCCATCAGACCGGACCAAGAACCCAATCGATTGACAGCCTCGTCATATGGCACACCCTGATGCTGCTCGGGCAAAAAGGGATTGCCGAGCCAAAGCATCCCATGCTGCATGGCAAACACAAACATCGACATCAACGTGGACTGCTTGTCCCCAGCGGGCAGCGAGGACACCGTGAACCCTGCCGCCAGCTTGCCTTTGAAGCCCTGCGTGCGCCAAAGACGGCCGGTGGCGTCCATGAAGGTTTTGAACGTCCCGGACACGCCCCCGAGGTAGGTGGGGGACCCCAAGACAATGCCGTCAAATGCCGTCAGCATGTCCGGATCCCGTGTCACGTCCTCGGCGCGCAACAGGCGGGCCTCGACGGCACGAACACTGCGAGCGCCGTCCAGCACGTGATTGGCAATGTGCTCGGTGTGTCCGTGAGCGCTGTGGTAGACGATGGCCAGTTTTTTCATTTCAGGGGCTCCAGTGGTGAGGGTTGGGTTGATGGCGTGCAGTCGTCAGACCACCGCCGCAACGGCGGCCATGAGTGCTGCGGACAGGTAAAGTCCCAGCCCGAAGACCGTGTGATTGGCCAGACTGCGCAGGCAGTTCTGGATGGGTGTTGCGGTCTTCGATGACGCCACCCCAGCGCCCATGGCGGGCTGCATGACCAGGAGTGGCAGAAGCACGGTGAATGCGCCCACCGCGATGGCCGGCCGCAGGGTCGGGCGCAGCACCCATTCCGTGCCTTGCAGGCCCACAAGCAGCATGGCGAATGTGATGCCCACGGCGTAGTGGGTGAGCCAACCCAGCGCCAACTCACCTTGGACCGTGGCCGACTTGCCGATGGATTCATGCATGAACCGGCCTTGGAACAAATGTCCCACCCATCGACCGATGAACGCAAAGTTCAGCGTGGGGACTCCGAGATGTCGCAGAAGGATGAGCCAAAAGTCCATGACCACGGTGGCCCCGATGCCGATGAAGACGGTGTGCAACATGTCTTGCAGCCATGCCATGTAAATGCCCCTTGAGGTTGACTGGTTGGTGAATGTGGTTCACTATAAAAGTTGAAGTCAACTTCAAGTCAAGAGGTTTTTTCATGGACATTGCCGAGGTCGCCAAACGCTCCGGCGTTCCTGCGTCGGCGCTGCGCTTTTACGAAAAGCGGGGGCTGATCGCGTCAGTCGGCCCGCCAGGGGGTCGACGTCGCTTTGCCCCGGGTGTGCTGGATCAGTTGGCGCTGATTGCGCTGGGGCAGGTGGCTGGACTTTCGCTGGACGAAATCCAGTCGATGCTGTCACCCCACGGGGGCCCGAACATCGACCGCCAACTGCTGTCTGCCAAGGCAGATGACATCGATGCCACCATCAAGCAGCTTCGAGCGGTGAGCCGGGGCTTGCGGCATGCGGCGGCATGTCCTGCGCCAAGCCATGCAGAGTGCCCGACGTTTCAGGGGTTGCTGAAGGCAGCAGCCTCAGGGGCGTTGGACCGACAGCGGGTGGGGCGCAGGCTTGCACCGACAGGTGATGGATCGTGAATGTTGCGCACCGAGATGTCGTGCGGTGCATGGTCATGCCTGCATGGCCATCGAACAGGCCCGTACCCTGGGGGGCACCAGGAAGCAGCACAACGCCACAACCCCACCCCGGCAGGGCGATGAAATCTCCGCCATCATCCCCATCTGACTTCCTCACATGGCCGGCGGCGTGACTGCCTGCTGGCCATGGGCCCGACCCGAAAAGACCGCCCCATGACCACTCCCACTCTCACTGCCCCCGCCAACCCCGCCCTGCTGCCCACGCTGTTCGTCTCGCATGGCGCGCCGCTGTTTGCCATCGAGGCCGGTGAGTCGGGGCCGGCGCTGGCGCGCTGGGGAGCGGGCCTGCAGGCGTTGCGGGCCGCTGACGGCCAGCAGCCGGCGCTGCGCGCGGTGGTGGTGATGTCGCCGCACTGGACGGCGCCGGGCGCGCGGGTGATGACGCACCCGCAGCCGCCCACCTGGCACGACTTCGGTGGGTTTCCGCCCGCGCTGTACGAGTTGCAGTACCCGGCGCCAGGGGCACCGGCGCTGGCCGAACAGGTGCTGGGGCTGCTGGCACGCGCGGGCATTGCGGCCGAGGCGGACGCGCGCCGGCCGCTGGACCATGGTGCCTGGGTGCCACTGCTGCATTTGTTCCCGCGGGCCGACGTGCCGGTGCTGCAGGTGGCGCTGCCGCAGCGCTGGGGCCCGGCCGAGGTGATGGCCCTGGGCGCGGCGCTGGCGCCGCTGCGGGCGCAGGGCGTGCTGCTGCTGGGCAGCGGCAGCATGACGCACAACCTGGCCGAGTTCTTTGGCGGCGCCCGCGAGCCCGCGCCCTATGTGCTGGCCTTCAGCCGCTGGGTGGAGGACGCGATCACGCGCGGCGACCGCGCGGCCCTGCTCGACTACCGGGCCCAGGCGCCGCATGCGCACCGCGCCCACCCGAGCGACGACCACTTCCTGCCGCTGTTCTTCGCGCTGGGCGCGGCCGGCTGGGGCGGCGACGGTGGCACACCGGTGGTGGCCGACTACCTGAGCCGCGAGGTCATGTACAGCATGCTGGCCATGGACAGTCTGGCGCTGCAGTGACGGCCGGGCCGCCGCCCCGAGGGCGCGGCCGACGCGTGGCCCCGGCCCGCACGGTGCGTCGCCCGTGACATGGCGCAGCTGCCTGTCGTGCCGGTGGCACCCGTGGCGGCCCGGCGCACACGAGGCGGTGCCTGGCCCCGGCCACCGGGGAACTGGCAGAGTCAAGGGGCGGCGTGGGCGACGGGCCTCAATGCGGCAGGTCCTCACCGTGCCCGGTCCGTGGCATGGGGCCGGGCCGGCGGGTGGGCCGCATGGTGCCGCGGCATGACCCTGTGCCCGGTGTCCCTGGGTCATGATGAAAACCGCTTCTAGCCCTTGCCAATGCTGGTGAGGGTGCTCTCATTTCAGTAGCAATCGCCAAGGTGCGAAGCGTTGAGGGCGGCGTGCCTTGTGACCCGGTGACCTACGACCTACGACTGCCGTGGCGGGCGTGTGCTGTCCCCAGCGTGGTCGGACACAGTTGGAGCGCCCGGCTGGGGTGCCCTGCTGGGGTGCCCTGCTGGGGTGCCCGGTGGCGCACTCCGCGCCGGCAGGGCGCACCGCTCTGCGGGTGTGGGCAGCGGCCCGGCGCCAGCCCCGCGACTCAGCGGGCCGTGCCCTGGCCTGGGCGGCCCGCGCCGGCTCAGCCCGCCGGGGTGTTGGCGGCCTCGCCCTCGTCGGCGTAGGCGTCCACCGGGACGCAGCTGCAGAACAGGTTGCGGTCGCCGTACACGTTGTCCACGCGGCCCACGGGCGGCCAGTACTTGGCGTGGCGGCGCTCGTCGAGCACGGCGGCGCCGACGGCGCGCGGGTAGGCGTGGGCCGAGTCGTCGCGCAGCAGGCTGGCGGCGGTGTGGGGTGCGTGCTTGAGCGGGTTGTCCTCGCGCGGCCACTCGCCGCGCTCCACCCGGGCGATCTCTTCACGGATGGCGACCATGGCCTCGATGAAGCGGTCCAGCTCGGCCAGGGTCTCACTCTCGGTGGGCTCGACCATCAGCGTGCCCGGCACCGGGAAGCTCAGCGTGGGCGCATGGAAGCCGTGGTCGATCAGGCGCTTGGCCACGTCTTCGGCGGTGATGCCGCTGGCCTTGGTCAG
>CAZKDU010000033.1:575-12298 GCA_964551485.1 uncultured Burkholderiaceae bacterium | reverse complement strand
GCCGCGCGCCACTTCGCTGCCGGTGCCGCTGGTGGTGGGCACGGCGATCAGCGGTGCCACACGGTCGCTGATGCGGGGTGAACCGCCCTCGATGGTGGCGTAGTGGGTGAGTGGCCCGGCGTGGGTGGCAGCAATGGCCACACCCTTGGCGCAGTCGATGGCCGAGCCGCCACCGACGGCGATCAGGCCGTCGCAATGGTGGGCCTGGTACAGGGCCGCGGCCGCGCGCACCGCGGCTTCGGTGGGGTTGCTCGGGGTCTGGTCGAACACGGTCACCGCCAGGCCGGGCAGGGCGTCCAGCGCCTTGTGCAGCAGGCCCGCAGCTTTCACACCCGCGTCGGTCACGATCAGGGGACGGCCGATGCCCACGCGCTCGCACTCGGCGGCCAGCAGGCGCACCGCACCGAAGTCGAATTGAACCTGGGTCACGTAGTTGATGAAGGCCATGGCACCGCCCTTGTGAGAGGAAGGCACTCACTGTAGCGCTCTGCCTGCCGTACCACAGGCCACGGGGGTGGCTGCGCGTCGCCTTGGTGATAGGACATGTGGTGACGGCTCAACCGGTTTGGCAACGCCCCTGTGGAGGTGCGGCCAGTCAGTGGGTGGGGCCGTGGCTGTCACCCAAGTGACTAGTCAGAAGAAAACTTACAACCTTGTAAGGGTATTCGAGAATACCAAGGGTGTGGATCGGCCGCTAGCATATTGGACATAACTGTTCAAATTAGATCACTAATATTTATCAGTATTCAATGGTAATTAGCAGTGACTGATGTCATCTTGATGGTGCGGAGCATTCCAGCAAGGGGTTGATCCGTGGCACCGGGGCAGTTGTGAAGACGTGCCCTTGGGGCAGGGCGGTGCCGGGATGGCGCCGGCTGCCACGGGGGGTTTGGGCCCTTTTGTCCTTTTGCGAGTGTGCTCCCATGGCTTGTTCGACCCTGCTTTCGTCCCCCCTCCATTCTTCCCGGGCGGGCCTGCCGGCCTTGTGCCGGGCCGCGTTCATGGCGGCCTGCTGGGCCGGCCTGGCCCTGCTGGCCGGTTGTCAGTCATTGCAGTCCTCCGGCTCCAACGCCACTTTGGGTGTGATCGAGCGCAACGTGGTGCCGCCGGTGCTGGCCGTGCCCGACCTGAACATGGGCTGCACCCATGCCACGGCCATGGTGCCCATGATCTCCTCGTTCCGTTCGTTCTACGGCGACCCGGCGGGCCTGGAGTCGATCCTGTCGACCTCGTCGAGCCTGTGCGCCGACAACGACGCCAACGCCGAGGAACTGCGCTACCTGCGCGCCCAGCGCGACCGCCGCACGGCCGAGGCCCTGGATGCGCGCACCAACCACAAGCGCCTGCTGGAGCGCACCGCGCGGCGCCAGCTCGCGGCCTTCGACTACATGCGCGAGAGCCTGGAGAAGAAATACAAGTTCCAGTACGGCCAGGCCTGCCCCAAGTTCGACAAAGACGCCGAGTTCGACCAGCTGATCTACCTGCTCGGCACGATCTCGGGTCTGCAGGCCATGGTCAACGACATCGCCACGCAGCGCGCGGTCAACGTGCCGGCCGACATCCCGCCCAGGGCCGAATTCGCCATGAGCTGTCTGGACAACACCAAGTGGTGGGGGGCCCCGCAGGCCATCCGGGCCACGGTCTGGAGCGTGGTGCCTGGTGGCGCGGCCGGCAAGGACGTGCCCGGCACCTACAACCAGGCCATGACCCTGGGTGAACGCCAGGGTGTGCGCCTGGCGCACGTGCTGGCGTCCATCGGCAGCGGCTTCTCGGACGACAAGAAACGCATCCGCGAGATCGTCAAGCGCTTTGCGAGCGCGCCCAACTACAAGCCCAACAAGGACTACCGCTACATCGACGAGGCCGCGGCCACCACCATCCAGCACATGTCCGACCGCGACTGGACTGTGGGAACGGGCTCGCGCACCCCGATCGGAGGCCTGGGCACGTTCTGGGACGACAAGCCGGTGCGCAAGGACAACGTCGACACCAGCCAGTTCCTGAAGTGACGGCCCGAGCCGGCCAGTCCCTGTTTCCTTTCCTCCCGTCCATCCAGTGCCGTTCACGGGCGGCAGCCACCTCTTGAAGGAATGTTCATGAAGAACTTTGCATCCCTCCGCGCCGCCGCCCTGCTGGGCCTGGGCGTGACCCTGGGCGCGAGCGCCAGCGCCGGTCAGAAAGTCTGTGTCTACGACATCCTGGGCAACAGCGGCGACGTGTTCGACCTGGCCAAGGACTACGCGCTGGACATGCAGAAGCTGGGCGCGCAGATCGAGCTCAAGGCCTACACCGACGAGCGCGTGGCCACCGAGGACTTCCGCACCGGCCAGTGCGACGGGGTGGTGGCCATGGGTTTTCGCACGCGCCAGTTCAACTCGGTGGCCGCGTCCATCGACACCCTGGGGTCATCCACCATCCTGCGCAACGGCAAGATCGACATGGACGCCAGCTACGAGGTGGTGCGCCGCGTGATCCAGACCTTCGCCCGCCCCGAGGCCGCCAAGCTGATGGTCGAGGGCAAGTACGAGGTTGGCGGCATCGTGCCCATGGGCGCGGCCTACCCCATCATCAACGACCGCAAGATCAACTCGGTCGAGGCCCTGGCCGGCAAGAAGATCGCCGCCTTCGACTATGACAAGGCCCAGGCCGTGATGATCCAGCGCATCGGCGCGCAGCCCGTGTCGGCCGACGTGAGCAACTTCTCGACCAAGTTCAACAACGGCTCGGTCGATTTCGTGGCCGCCCCGGCGCTGGCCTACAAGCCGCTGGAACTCTACAAGGGCGTGGGCAAGAAGGGGGCCGTGGTGCGTTTCCCCATCCTGATCCTCTCGGCCCAGCTGGTCATCAACCCGAGCAAGTTTCCGGCGGGTTTCGGCCAGAAATCGCGCGAGTACTGGGCCAGCCAGTTCGACCGCGCCAAGAAGGCCATTGACGCGGCCGAGGCCAGCATCCCGGGCGACACCTGGATGGACTTGAGCACGCAGGACGGCAACAAGTACACGCTGATGCTGCGCGAGTCGCGCATCGACATCGCCAAGCAGGGTCTGTACAACAAGACCGGCCTGAAGGTGCTCAAGCGCGTGCGCTGCAGCTTGAATGCGGCCGACTCGGAATGCGCGTCCAAGTCTGAGGAAGAGTGGAACTAAATGGATGCCGTGGCAGAACGACGGGTTCAATTCCTGAACCGCAGCGCCCTGGAGTGGCTGGCCAGCCTGCCGGTGTTCTTGTTGCTGGTGCTGACCCTGGTCATCAGCACCGGCGAGATGCTGCATGGCCGCATGCTGCAGCTGGGCGAGACCATCTTCGGAGACCCGGCGGCCCAGGTGCAGTACTTCATGCTGCGCGCCGACCCGGTGCGGCCCGCCTGCGATCCCAACCCCGATGTCGACGCCCTGGTGGCTGCGGGCGGCAGCAGTGCATCGGCCGCCAAGGCCCCGGCCGACGCGGTTGATGCGCTGTTCGGCGACGCACCCAGTGCCGTCGGCGGTGACCTGCGCGCGGCCATTGAGAGCGGGCGCGAGGAGTGCCGCTTCAAGCACGGCCTGTACGAGCGGGTGGTCAGCCACGTGACCCCTGGGGTCAAGGTGTTCCGCACCCTGGAGACCGGCTTCTTCGCGCTGTTCCAGGTGGGCACCGACAACCGCCCGCTGATCCTGCTGCTGATCCTGGCGCTGGCTGCCGTGACCACCACGCTGGGCCACCACCACATCAGCATCCGGCCGCCGCGCTACACCCGCGACTACCTGTTGCAGAACCTCACCATCGGCATCGCCTCGGCGCTGCTGCTGTTCTCCACCATCCGTTACTACCAGATCGCCAAGTCCACTGGCCTGGCCATCGAGCACCCGCTGCTGCACCTGCTGTGGGGCCTGATGTTTACCGTGATGCTGGGCATTTCGGCGGTGCGCCTGCTGACGCAGAAACCCGCACCGGCAGGGCAGGGCACCTGGGGCATGGCCGTGCTGTCGGTGCCGCTGTTCGCCTCCATGGGCATCATTTGTGGACTGTATTTCCTGCTGCACGACCACCCGTCGGGTCTGGCGATCTACATCAACCAGCTGATGGAGCTGCCCACCATCTTTTTGAACCTGGGCCTGTTCATCCTGGCCGGCATGCTGCTCAAGCAGACCGACATCGTCGACCGCTTCATGAATCTGCTGCGCCCCTGGCGCCTGTCGCCCGAGCTGCTGACCTACATCGTTCTGCTGGCTGCGGCGGTGCCCACCGCCTACACCGGCGCCTCGGGCATCTTCGTGATCGCCGCCGGTGGCATCATCTACCGCGAGGTGCTGCACGCCGGGGGCACGCGCCAGTTCGCGCTTGCCGCCACGGCGATGTCGGGCTCGCTCGGCGTGGTGCTGCGGCCCTGCCTGCTGGTGGTGCTGATCGCCATGCTCAACAAGCAGGTCACCACGGCCAAGCTGTTCCACTGGGGCCTGTTCGTCTTCCTGCTGACCTCCACGCTGTTCTTCCTGGCGTCGCAGTTGCGCCGCACCCAGCGCGAACAGGTTGAGGTGCCCATGGTCGCCATCCGGGCCATGCTGCGCCAGAGCGTGCATGTGCTGCCCTACGTGGCGGTGACCTTTGCCATCATCGGATTCTACGCGCTGGCGCTGGACACTTCGCTGAACGAGATCAGCGCGCCCACCATCATGCCGGTGCTGATGCTGCTGCTGCTGATCCTCGACAAGTGGCTCAACAGCCGCCGCAAGACGCCGCTGGTGCCGGTGGTCGCCGCCAAGACCACCACCCATGAGGCCCATGTGCCGCAGCAGAAGCTCGAGCCGGCGATCCGCTTCGCCACCAACGAGACCATCGGCCACATCGGCTCGCTGATCACGCTGATGGCGCTGTCCATGGCGGTGGGCGGGGTGGTGGAACGCTCGGAAGTGATGGGCTACGCGCCACAGACCTTCGCCAATGTGTGGATCGCCATGGCCTTCCTGGTGGTGACCAAGGTGCTGCTGGGCATGATCATGGACCCCTTCGGTGCGGTGATCCTGGTGTCCAGCACGCTGGCGCCGATCGCCTACAACAACGGCATCGATCCGGTGCACTTCTGGATGATGGTGCTGGTGGCCTTCGAGCTCGGCTACCTGCTGCCGCCTGTGGCGCTGAACCAGCTGCTGACACGGCAGGTGATCGGTGAGCAGGAGATCGATGCCGCCGACGCCGAGGTCAAACACCAAGGCTTCTACCAGCGGTACGAGCGCTGGATCCTGCCCTCGGTGGTGATGACCGTGGGCCTGCTGATCGTGTCGTTCGTGCCGCTGGCGGTCGAGCAGTTCGACTGGCTGGCACCGGTCAAGCAGATCTTCCTGCCCGAGGGATGACCCCCCAGTGCCCGGGCCTCTGGCCCGGGCGCTGCCCGGTGGGCTGCGCATACACTGCCGCCCGGACCTGTTCGCCCCAACCCTGGCCCCCTGCATGACCCCGCCTGTTCCACGACCTGCCGAGTCCCCAGCCATGAACCCGCGCAAGGCCCGCATCTACCGAGCGGCCATGCGGCTGTTCTCCGAGCACGGTGACCCCCAGGCCAATGTCAGCGAACTGGCCATGATCGCCGGCGTGGCCCGCGGCACCATCTACAACAACATCGGCGACCTGGACACGCTGTTTGCCGACGTGTCCAGCCACGTCATCACCGAGATGGGTGAGCGCCTGGCCCTGGGGCTGGAGGGCATTACCGAACCCGAGCGCCGGCTCGCGCTGTCGATCCGCTGGTTCATCCGGCGCTCGCACGAAGAACTTTACTGGGGCAAGTTCATGATGCGCTACGCACTGTCCACCCCGTCGTTCGAGGCCTTGCTGATCGGTCTGCCGCTGCACGACGTGGTGCTGGGCCTGGAGGCCGGCCACTATGCGTTCCGCACCGAGCAGCTTGCCTCGGTGATGGCCATGGTGGGCGGCACCGTGCTGTCGGCGATGCGCCTGGTGCAGGAGGGGCACAAGACTTGGCGCGACGCCGGCACCGACGCGGCCGAGCTGGTGCTGCGCGCCATTGGCCTGAGTGCGGCCCAGGCCCAGGCCATCAGCACCGCGGAACTGCCGCCCCTGCCCAAGCTCGCCTGAAGGGCGTGCTGCACCGAGCGCCTGGGCGGTGGTCGGGTCTGTGGTATCACGGACACGTTCTAAGATGGGCGCTTGCGGGACCCACCGTCCCGCCCACCGTTGCCCTGAACCGCTTTCACCGTGACCCCCCCGAAGCTGACACCGCAGATGCAGGGTGTGCTGGAGCGCATGGCGCGCGCCAACCGGCCCGCGCTGCACACCCTGACCCCCGAACAGGCCCGCGCGGCCTACGCCGCCGGTGCCGGTGTGCTGGAACCACCGCTGCCGTCCCTGGCGCGAATCGAAGACCTGACCCTGCCAGGCCCGGATGGCCATACCATCCCGGCGCGGCTGGTGGCGCCCAGCCACGACCGGTTGCCGCTGCTGCTGTACTTCCATGGCGGTGGCTTCACCCTCGGCAGCGTGGCCACCCACGACGCCCTGTGCCGCCGCCTGGCCGCGCAGGCCGGCTGTGCCGTGCTCTCGGTGGACTACCGGCTGGCGCCAGAACACCGCTTCCCCTGCGCCGTGCAGGACGCCTGGGCCGCCTGTGTGCAGGTGCGCGAGCAGGCGGCTGCGCGCCTGGGGCTGGACGGCGAGCGCCTGGCCGTGGGGGGCGACAGCGCGGGCGGCACCCTGGCCGCGGTCTGCGCCATCCTGGCGCGCGACGCCGGCCTGCCGCTGGCCCTGCAACTGCTGTTCTACCCTGGCACCAGCGCGCACCAGGACACCCTCTCGCACACCACCTTCGCCGACGGCTACGTGCTCAAAAAATCGCACATCGACTACTTCTTCGACCACTACATTCCCAAGGCCCAGCGTACCGACTGGCGCTTTGCCCCGCTGCTGGCCCCGGACCTCGCGGGCGTGGCCCCGGTCTGGCTGGGCCTAGCCGAGTGCGACCCGCTGGTCGACGAAGGCGTGCTCTACGGCGATGCCCTGCGTGCCGCTGGCGTGCCGGTGGCGCTGGAAATCTACCGTGGTGTGGTGCACGAGTTCATCAAGATGGGGCGCGCCGTCCCCGAGGCCCTGCAAGCCCACGCCGACGCCGCCAGCGCCCTGCGCACGGCCCTGTTTCCCTGATGCCCTGACCCTCCGGAACCCTGCCCATGGACCGCACCGGCTTTCGCTTCTTCCACCCCCTGCGTGTGCGCTGGGCCGAGGTGGACATGCAGAAAATCGTTTTCAACCCGCACTACCTGATGTACGTGGACACCGCGGTGGGCGACTACTGGAACCACCTGGCGCTGCCCTACGAGGCCAGCATGCAGCAGCTCGGCGGCGACCTCTACGTGAAGAAGTCCAGCGTCGAGTACCACGCCTCGGCCCGCTACGACGACCGGCTCGACGTGGGCCTGCGCTGCCAGCGCATCGGCAGCGCCTCGCTGCTGATGGTGGCCGGCATCTTCCGTGGCGAGCAGCTGCTGGCCAGCGCCGAGCTGGTCTACGTGTTCGCCAACCCGGCCACCCAGACCTCGCAGCCGGTGCCTGCCGCGCTGCGCGATGCCCTGCTGGGCTACGAGGCCGGTGAACCCATGTGGACGCTGCACACCGGCACCTGGGCCGCGCTCGGGCCCCAGGCGGCGGCGCTGCGCACCGAGGTCTTCATCGAGGAGCAGGGCATTGCGGCCGAGGACGAATGGGATGCCGATGACGCCGTGTCCCTGCACGCGGTGCTGCTCAACCGCCTGGGCCGGCCCGTGGCCACCGGCCGGCTGCTGCCCGCGCAACAGGGCCAGGCCAGCCTGGGCCGGCTCGCAGTGAGCCGGGTGCTGCGCGGCGTGGGCCTGGGCCGCGAGTTGGTGAAGGTCCTGTGCGCCGCGGCCGCAGCCCGTGGTGACCGTTGCCTGGTGCTGCATGCCCAGCGCAGTGCCCAGGGTTTCTACGAGCGCCTGGGCTGGCGCACCGAGGGCGCGCCGTTCGACGAGGTCGGCATCCCGCACATCGGCATGGTGCGCGAGTTGCCGGCCGGGCCGGCGGCATGAGCCCACGCACGCGTGCGGCCCGGGCCGCGGCCAGAGCCGGCGCCAGCACCGGCGCGCCGGCCACACCGGAGGGCCTGCGGCATGCCGACGGTGTGCTGCCGCTGCTGATGCTGATGGTGGGGCTGCTGCCGGCCATCGGCGCGCCGCACGAGGAGCTGCTGCAGGACACCCTCAAGTCCATGGGCGTGGCCTTCGTGGCGCTGGCCGCGGCGCTGTGCTGGGTCTGGCACCGGCGCGGCCAGCCGCTCGTGCTGCGCTGGCACGCCGTGCTGCTGGGGCCGCTGGCCTTGCTGGGGTATGCGCTGGCCAGCATGGCCTGGTCACACCCCTACCTGGCCGGGGTCGAGGCCGTGCGCTGGGCCCTGTTCAGCCTGCTGCTGGGGTTGGGGCTGCAGACCCTGGGGCGTGGGCCGCTGCAGCGGCTGGCCTGGGCCATCCACTGGGGTGCGGTGCTGGCGGCCCTGTGGGCGGCGCTGCAGTTCTGGTTCGACGTGCGCTGGATCAGCCAGGGGCCGAACCCGGCCTCGACCTTCGTCAACCGCAATTTCTTCGCCGAGTACCTGGTCTGCACGCTGCCGTATTCGGTGCTGCTGCTGGCGCGCACGCAGGCGCCGCTGCAACGCCTGCTGCTGGCGTTCAGCACCGGCTTCAATGTCGTGGCTCTGTGCATGGCGGGCACGCGCTCGGCCCTGCTGGCCCTGGGTCTGTTGGCGCTGCTGCTGCCCTGGGTGCTGTGGGTCTGGCGGCGCCCGCTGGGCCTGCTGGCCTGGCCGCGGGCCCAGCGCTGGGCCGTGGCCGGGGTGCTGCTGGGCACGGTGCTGGCCCTGGGCCAGATCCCCACCCACAACGCCCAGCTGCTGCAGGACCATGCGCGCGAGCAGCGCGGGCTCACGCCGCTGCAGCGCAGCCTGGCGCGCACCGGGTCGCTGGCCACGGCGCGCGAGTACCAGGAGGGCTCGTTCTCGGTGCGCTGGCGCATGTGGCAGGACACCACGCGCATGGTGGCCGCGCACCCGCTGGCCGGGGTCGGGGCCGGTGCCTGGGAGGTGCAGATTCCGCGGTACCAGCAAGGCGACAGCCCGCTGGAAACCGACTTCTACGCTCACAACGAGTTCCTGCAGCTGGTGGCCGAGTATGGCCTGCTCGGCTGGCTCGTGGGCCTGGGCCTGCTGGCCACCCTGGCCCTGGCCGGCCGGCGCACCTGGGCCCTGCGCCCGGGGGCGGTGGGGACCGCGGGGGATGGGGCCGACCCCGGGGCTGGCGGGCCTTCGCCCGGGCTGCCCGAGGGCGCACTGCGCGCCGTGGTGCTGGCCAGCCTGCTGGCGCTGCTGGTGGTGAGCCTGGCCGGTTTTCCCTGGCGCATGGCCTGCACCGGGGCGCTGTTCGCGCTGGGCCTGGGGGCCCTGGGCGCGTCCGATGCGCGCCTGGCGGCCCAGGGGACCAGCAGCCGCGGACTCGGCACCTGGCGGCTGGCGCCACCGGCAGCGCCGGCGACCCTGGCCCTGCTGCTGGTGGCGTTGGCCCTGGCCACCTACCTCAGTGTGCAGGCGGTGCGCTGCGAGGACCGCATCGTGCGTGCGGTGAAGTTGGCGCTCAGCGTGTCGCAGTCGGCGCAGCCGCTGCACCCGCGCTGGGTGCCGGTGCGCGCCGAGGTGATGGCGCTGGCGCGTGAAGGCATTGCCATCAACCCGCACTACCGCAAGATCACGCCGCTGATCGCCGACGAGCTGGCGCGTGCCGGCGACTGGCCCGACGCGGTCTGGATCTGGCGCACGGTGCTGGACTCCCGCCCGCACGTGGTGGCACTGCTCACCAACGTGGCGCGCGGCGAACTGCAGATGGGCCGGCTCGACCTGGCCCAGGAGCACCTGGCACGCGCACTGGCGCTGCAGCCCAGGGCGGGGCCGGTGCGCTCGCTGCAGGTGGTGCTGACGGCCCAGTCGGGCCGCGAGGCCGAGGCCGCGGGCCTGGCGCGCCGCGCCCTGGCCGACGGTGTGCAGGACATCGACCTGGCGCAGGCGGCCTACCTGCTGGGCCAGCGCCAGCACGACCCGCTGCTGGCCCTGGCCGGCCTGGAGCTGCGCCTGCGGCTGTGGCCGGCGCAGCGCGCCGACACCTGGCTGCGCCTGGGGCTGCTGCATGCCTCGCCCGACCTGCCCGACGCGGCCAAGGCCCTGCAGGCGTTTCGCGCGGCGCTGCATGAGGCCCCGCCAGGGCAGCGCGAGGCCCTGCGCGAGCAGGTGCCCGAGCCCTACCGCTCGCAGTTGTGACGGGTGAAGGCCTGAAAGCCGAGAGGCCGCGGCCGGGCCCTGCGACAGGAGAGCAGGGAAGTCACGGACCGGGCACCGTGGGCCAATGGCCAGGCTGAACCCGGCGCCAGCCTCTGGCCACGCTGCCCTGGTTCACCGGGGTGGTCCAGGGCGAGGCGCTGGCTCAAATGTCGTCGAGCAATGGGTAGGGCAGGGGCAGCAGCCGCAGCGGGGCGGCGCCCGGTGCCTGCGGCTCGCCCAGCCAGAGCGTGCCCTCGTGCGTGGCACCGAGCTGCAGCGAGGCAATGACGTCACAGCCGCCGCCCTCGGCCGGGGCAGCCTGCACCACCTGACCGCAGGGCTGGGACGGGTCGGCACTGTGGAACAGCGCTTGCCCGGCCTGGGCCGCGGCGTCGGTGTGGGCGATGAAGGCGCGGCGCTTGAGCGTGCCGCGGAACTGGCTGCGCGCCACCACCTCCTGGCCGGGGTAGCAGCCCTTCTTGAAATTGACGCCGCCGACCGATTCGTAGTTGAGCATCTGCGGCACGAAGGCGTCGACCACCGGTGCGCTCAGCGTGGCCACGCCGCTGTGCACCTCGCCCAGCGCCCACAGGGCCTCGTCCAGCGCGGCGGCGGCGGGGGCGTCGTGGCCTGCGGGTGCCACCCATAGGGCCCGCGGCTGGCCCCAGGCCGGCGGCAGGGCGACCACACTGGCCCCACCCCCGTGCTCGGCCTTGACCCAGGACAGCGGAGTGGCCTCGGGCAGGGCGGTGCGCGCCGCGTGGCCGGCCAGGCCCCAGACCATGAACTCCGACGAGGCGTCGCTGAGCCGGGCCTTGGCGCGCAGCACGAACATGGACAGGCGCTTGAGCGTGGCGGGCAGCAGGTCGCGGCTGCAGACCAGCAGCAGCTCGTCGTGGCTGCGCTTGAAGGCCACGAAACTGGCCAGCATGCGGCCCTTGGCCGAACAGAAAGCGGCGAGCCGGGCCTGGGACAGCCCGAGCAGGGCAAAGTCCTGGGTCAACTGGCCATGCAGGAATTTGGCAGCGTCTTCCCCCTGGGCGCGGATGACGCCGAGGTGGGGCAGGGGGCAGGCGCCTTGGAAACGATCGATCATGGGGGTGAATTATCATCCCTGGCTGTTTTCACAAAGGCGGTGTGGTTGTGCTTCGATGGCTCTGGCGACTGTGCGTGAGGTGGTGCGCGACCGGGTTGCTGCTGGGCCTGGCGGCGCTGGCCCTTGGGTACTGGTGGGTGCAGCAGCCGCTGCCCCTGCTGCCGTCGCCGACCCAGGCCACCGGCGAGCCGCTGGAGCTGGAGATCGAGCCCGGCATCACCGGCCGCCGCCTGGCCCAGGTGATCGTGGACGCGGGGGTGCTGCTGCCGCCCGAGCTGGTGTTCTGGGGCCTGCGCCTGTCCGGCCAGTCGCGGCAGATCA
>CAZKDU010000033.1:0-565 GCA_964551485.1 uncultured Burkholderiaceae bacterium | reverse complement strand
CCCAGGGCACCACACCGCTGCAGCTGCTGGACAAGCTGGTGCGCGGCGAGGAAAGCCTGCGTGCCCTGACCCTGGTGGAGGGCTGGAACTTCCGCCAGGTGCGTGCCGCGATATCAAAAGCAGAGCAACTGAAGCCCGACACACAAGGGCTGGACAATGATTCGGTCATGAAGGCGCTGGGCCGGCCGGGCCAGCACCCCGAGGGCCGCTTCTTTCCCGACACCTACACCTACGCGCGCGGCAGCAGCGATCTGGCCGTGCTGCGGCGCGCCCTGCGCGCCATGGACCGGCGCCTGGACGCGGCCTGGCAGCAGCGCGCCCCCGGCACGCCATTGAAAAGCGCGGACGAGGCGCTGGTGCTGGCCAGCATCGTCGAGAAGGAAACCGGCCGGCCCGCCGACCGTGCCCAGATCGCCGGCGTGTTCAGCAACCGGCTGCGCCAGGGCATGCTGCTGCAGACCGACCCAACCGTGATCTACGGCCTGGGCGAGGCGTTCGACGGCAACCTGCGCAAGCGCGACCTGCAGACCGACAGCCCCTACAACACCTACCTGCGCGCGGGCCT
>CAZKDU010000032.1:0-12327 GCA_964551485.1 uncultured Burkholderiaceae bacterium | reverse complement strand
CGACCCCTCGCCCAGCGCCGCCTGAGCCACGGCGCTCACCGTCACACAACGGGGCCCGGTGCCCCGTTGTTGCATTGCGCACCGACCCTGTTCCCGCCCATGCACTGGCAGACTGCCCGTTTCCGCATCGACCTGGCGCAGCCCCAGGTGATGGGCATCGTCAACGTCACGCCAGACTCGTTTTCCGACGGTGGCACCCATGCCAGCCCGGCCGCTGCCCTGGCCCATGCCGAGCGCCTGTTGCACGAAGGGGCGCAGATCCTGGACATCGGTGGGGAGTCGAGCCGGCCCGGCTCGCCGCCGCTGCCGCTGGCCGAGGAGCTGGATCGGGTGTTGCCCGTGGTGCGCGAGGCCGTGCGCCTGGGGGTGCCGGTGTCGGTCGACACCTACAAGCCCGAGGTCATGCAAGCCGTGCTCGACCTGGGGGCCGACATCGTCAACGACATCTGGGCCTTGCGTCGGCCCGGGGCCCTGGCGGCCGTGGCAGCCCACCCGAGCTGCGGCGTCTGCCTGATGCACATGCATGGCGAACCACAAAGCATGCAGCTGAGCCCGATGACGGGTGACGCCGTGCCCCAGGTGACCGATTTCCTGGCGCAGCGCAGCGCAGCGGTCCTGGCTGCAGGCATCGCGCCGCAGCGCCTGGTGCTGGACCCGGGCATCGGTTTCGGCAAAACCCCGGCACAGAATTTCAGCTTGCTGGCCCAGCAGCCTGCCTTGCTGGCCCTGGGCTTGCCGCTGCTGGCGGGCTGGTCGCGCAAGTCCTCGCTGGGGGCTGTGACCGGGCTGCCTGTGACGCAGCGCCAGGTGCCGAGCGTGGTGGCGGCGGTGCTCGCGGTGGAGCGCGGTGCGCGCATCGTGCGGGTACACGACGTGGGCGCCACCGTACAGGCCTTGCAGGTGTTGGATGCTATAAAATAGATAGCATTCGAATAAGAGGAGACAAGGGCATGAGCCGAAAATACTTCGGAACCGACGGCATTCGCGGCACCGTGGGCCAGGCCCCGATCACGCCTGATTTCGTGCTGCGCCTGGCCCATGCCGTCGGGCGCGTGCTCAAGCGCAGCGAAAAACGCCCGACCGTGCTGATCGGCAAGGACACCCGAGTGTCCGGCTACATGCTGGAAAGCGCACTGGAGTCCGGTTTCAACTCCGCCGGGGTCGATGTGCTGCTGCTGGGCCCGCTGCCCACGCCGGGAGTCGCCTACCTCACCCGAGCGCAGCGCGCCAGCCTGGGGGTGGTGATCAGCGCCAGCCACAACGCCTACCCCGACAACGGCATCAAGTTCTTCAGCGCCCAGGGCAGCAAGCTGCCCGACAGCTGGGAGCTGGCGGTCGAGGCCGCGCTCGACGAGCCGCCGGTCTGGGCCGACTCGGCCACCTTGGGCAAGGCTCGCCGCCTGGAGGATGCAGCTGGCCGCTACATCGAGTTCTGCAAGAGCACCTTCCCGAACGACCTCACCCTCAAGGGCCTGAAGATCGTGGTCGACGCCGCCCACGGGGCGGCCTACCACATCGCCCCCAAGGTGTTCCACGAGCTGGGGGCCGAGGTCGTGGCCATCGGCTGTGCCCCCGATGGTTTCAACATCAACCGCGAAGTCGGGGCCACCCACCCGCAGGCCCTGGTGCAGGCGGTGCGTGAGCATGGCGCCGATCACGGTGTGGCGCTGGATGGCGACGCCGACCGCCTGCAGATGGTCGATGCCAGCGGCCGCCTGTTCAATGGCGACGAGTTGCTCTACCTCATGGTCAGCGAGCGGCTGGCGCGTGGCGAGGCCGTGCCGGGCGCCGTGGGCACGCTCATGACCAACATGGCGGTGGAACTGGCTCTGCGTGCCCGCGGTGTGGCCCTGGTGCGTGCCAAGGTCGGCGACCGCTACGTGCTGGAGGAACTGAGTCGCCACGGCTGGCTGCTCGGGGGCGAGGGTTCGGGCCACCTGTTGGCGCTGGACAAGCACACCACGGGCGATGGCCTGATCTCGGCCCTGCAGGTGCTGCAGGCCTGTGTGCGCAGCGGTCAGGGCATGGCGGCATTGCTCGACGGAGTGACGCTGTTCCCGCAGACCCTGGTCAACGTGCGCCTGCAGCCGGGTCAGGACTGGAAGGCCAGCCCCCGGCTAGCCGAGGCCACACAGACGGTGGAGGCCGAACTGGGCCAGACCGGGCGGGTGCTGATCCGGGCCAGCGGCACCGAGCCGCTGCTGCGGGTGATGGTGGAGGCACAGGACGCCGACCAGGCCCGCCATGGGGCCGAGCGCATTGCGCTCAGCCTGAATGACTGAGCGGTTTCAGGCCTGAATCAACAAGGCTTTTTCGCTGAGGCCTTGTGCGAGTGCTGTGGCAAACCAACGTGGCTGCTTTCCGCGACCTGTCCAAGTTTCAGTTGGATTGTTCGGGTTACGGTATTTGGGTGCGACTTTGGCACGCCCGTCTTCCGATTTGCTTGTTGTTTCTATATTGCGACGACGGCGCGTCGTCGACTCTGCAATCAATTCGCTCAGAGAATAACCAGCCTCAGAGGCCATGGTTTGTAATTTTTTAAGAACTTCGCTTTTTTGATTTTCAAGTTTGAAAGCAATAAGGCGGTCGATTTCTGTGCGCAGTACTTTGAGTTCTTCGATTGATTTGTTTTCTAAGTTCATGTTCATCATTTCTCCTTTGTCTTAATCATTGTATTTTATATTTGATAATTTCTGAATTTGGTTGATCAATATCCATATATTTTGATTTCCCAAAGTCGGTTCAATGTCATCAATTCGCAGTACAGACGCCACGGAGGCGTCACATTCATTTGCGATGCTTTGCTGAGTTTGTGTATGCAAGCTGAAGGAGCTGCAAATGAAAGAACTGCCCATTCCCACCCTGGCCCTGTCCCCGGTCGGCAAGACCGCTCTGCCACGGGGGTCACTTCATCCGGGTGGCGACGGGGCTGGCCTGGGCGCGCCTGCAACGCATGAGCGGGGTGGCATCACCGTGGCGTGGGCCCGGCACCTCGACGAAGTCCGCCAAGCGCAACGTCTGAGGTACCAGGTGTTCGCTGAGGAAATGGGGGCTCGGTTGCAGACCCCCGTGCCCGGGCATGACATCGATCTGTTCGACGATTTCTGCGAGCACCTGCTGGTGCGTGACAGCGTCACCCAGGAGGTGGTGGGAACCTATCGGGTGTTGACGCCGGCCCAGGCGCGCCGCGTGGGCAGCACCTACAGCGACACCGAGTTCGACCTCACCCGCCTGCGCAGCCTGCGTGCCCGTATGGTCGAGCTGGGCCGCAGCTGCGTGCACCCAGAGCACCGCCAGGGCGGTGTGATTCTGGCGCTCTGGGGGGCGCTGGCCGAGTTCATGGTGCGCAACCAGCTCGACACCATGATTGGTTGCGCCAGCATCCCCATGCTGCACAACGGCGTGGTCAGCGGCGAGGTCGCGGCCAGCATCTGGCAGCAACTGCGCCAGACGCACCTGGCCCCAATTGAGTTCCAAGTGCTGCCACGCCTTCCCCTGCCGCTGCAGTCGCTCGACGGCAGCCTGCCGGTCGAGCCACCGGCCCTGATCAAGGGCTACCTGCGCCTGGGTGCCAAGGTGCTGGGCGCCCCGGCCTGGGACCCGGACTTCAACACCGCGGACTTGCCCATGCTGATGCGCATCCACGATCTGCCGCCGCGTTATCGCAAGCACTTCCTGGGGGCTTGATGCGCGCACGGTTCGACGCTCTGGCACCCGGTCTGTGGCGGGCCGACTCTGCGGCGGAGCCGTCGCGGGGCGGGCCGCGGCCACGCTTTCGCGCCGTGTTCATCTCCGACTTGCACCTGGGCACCCCGGGCTGCCAGGCTGCGGCACTGCTGGATTTCCTCAAGCACCACCCGAGCGAGCACCTGTACCTGGTGGGCGATATTGTTGACGGCTGGCAACTGCGTCGGCGCTGGTATTGGCCGCAGTCGCACAACGACGTGGTGCAGAAGCTGCTGCGCCGCGCCCGCAAGGGCTGCCGGGTGGTCTTCGTACCAGGTAACCATGATGAGTTTGCGCGCGAGTTCGTCAACCACCAGTTTGGTGGCATCGACGTGTGCGAGGAGGCAGTGCACACCACGGCCGATGGGCGCTCGCTCTGGGTGATCCACGGGGACCAGTTCGACGGCGTGGTGCAGTGCGCGCGCTGGCTGGCCTACCTGGGTGACAACCTTTACGAGTTCACGCTCAAGCTCAACCGCCACCTCAACCACTGGCGCGCGCGGCTGGGTCTGCCGTACTGGTCGCTGTCGGCCTACCTCAAGCTCAAGGTCAAGAAAGCCGTCAACTACGTGACCGATTTCGAAACCGCCGTTGCCCATGAGGCGCGCCGCCGCGGCCACCAGGGGGTGGTTTGTGGCCACATCCACCACGCCGAGATCCGTGACATCAACGGTGTGCTCTATTGCAACGACGGTGACTGGGTGGAAAGCCGCAGCGCCTTGGTGGAGCATTGGGACGGTCAGCTCCAACTGGTGCGCTGGATGGCCTCACCTGAAGAGCCACTGGAGCCCATGGCGTTGTCACTGGCCACCCCGGGCCTGCAGGGTCAAGTGGTGGGCAGCGCATGAAGCTGGCCCTGGTGACGGATGCCTGGCTGCCCCAGGTGAATGGGGTGGTGACCACCCTGATCGAACTGGTGCGCCAGCTTCGCGCGCTGGGCCACGAGGTCGAGGTGATCGAGCCCGGCCAGTTCCGCACCCGGCCTTGCCCGGGGTATGCCGGCATCGACCTGGCCATCGCCCCCGGGGCCCAGCTGGCACGCCAGCTCGACGCCTGTCAGCCCGATGCCATCCACCTGGCCACCGAGGGGCCGCTGGGCTGGGCGGCACGGCGCCTCTGCCTGCGCCAGGGCCTGGCCTTCACCACGGCGTTTCACACCAAGTTTCCGGATATCCTGCACGCCGCTGCCCGTGTGCCACTGTCCTGGGGCTACGCGCTGTTCCGGCATTTCCATCGGCCGTCCTCGGGGGTGCTGGTGCCCACCCAGGGCGTGTTGCGCATGCTGGAGCAACGCGGCTTTCGCAACCTGCGCAGCTGGACCCATGGGGTCGACACAGCGCTGTTCAGCCACCAGTCCGAGGTGCAACGCCATCCGGCACTGGGTACGCTGGCGCGCCCGGTGCAATTGTTTGTGGGGCGGGTGTCTTACGAAAAGAACATCGAGGCGTTCCTGCGGCTGAACACACCGGGCACCAAGATCGTCTGTGGTGTGGGGCCTCTGGAGGTGGGACTGCGCGAACGCTACCCCGAAGTGCACTGGCTGGGCGTGTTGCCGCGTGAGGAGTTGGCCCAGGTGTACGCTGCAGCTGACGTGTTTGTGTTTCCCAGCCGGTCAGAAACCTTCGGCCTGGTGATGCTTGAGGCCATGGCCTGTGGCACCCCCGTGGCCGCCTACCCGGTGGATGGCCCCCTGGAGGTGCTGGGGCGCAGTGCAGGCCAGCCGGATGGCCTGGGTGGTGCCATGCACACCGACTTGCAGACGGCCGTCTACGCTGCGTTGGCTGTGCCGCGCCACGAGGCCAGAGCGCGTGCACTCGAGTTCAGTTGGGACTACGCGGTCCAGCAGTTTCTTTACCATCTGGTACCAGTCCATGCGGCGCGACAGCTGTCAAATCCACGTCACGTAACTGTCACGACATTGTCATCCAAGGCCTCGACACTGGAGGGTTGAAGCCCGCCCATGGACCCTGCTGTGAATGCTGTTGAGACCACCGAACCTGTTGATGCCCCCACGGAGTTGGAGCTGCTGGATCGGGACCACAGCATCCTGGCGTTCAACGAGCGTGTGCTCGACTGGGCGCGCCGTGCCGACGTGCCGCTGATCGAGCGCCTGCGTTACCTGTGCATCGTGTCCTCCAACCTCGATGAGTTCTTCGAGGTGCGTGCGGTCGAACACCTGAACGCCCAACAGAACCAGGACCGCAAGGGTCAGTACAGCGTGGCCTCGTTCGAGGCCCTGGCCGCGGCTGCACATGACCTGGTGAACCGTCAGTACACGCTGTACAACGACGAACTGATGCCGGCCTTCAAGGCTCAGGGCATCGACATCGTTTCACATGGTGAGCGCAGCGCCGCTCAGCGGCGCTGGGTCAAGGCCTATTTCGAGCGCGAGGTGCGGCCCCTGCTCACGCCCGTGGGGCTGGACCCGGCTCACCCGTTTCCCCAGGTGGCCAACAAGTCGCTGAACTTCATCGTGCGCCTGAACGGGCATGACGCCTTCGGCCGCGAGAACGAGATCGCCATTGTCAAAGTACCTCGGGTGCTGCCGCGCCTCATCCGCATGCCCGACAAGGTGGCCGGGCAGCGCGTGCTGCTGGTGTCGCTGTCCAGTGTGGTGCGGGCGCACCTGGCCGAGCTGTTCCCGGGGCGCGAGGTCAGCCAGTTTTCACAGTTCCGCGTGACCCGGCATTCCGACCTGGCGGTGGACGAAGATGATGTGCAGAACCTGCGCACCGCGCTGCGTCAGGGCCTGCAGCACCGCCACTACGGTGCTGCCGTGCGCCTGGAGGTGTCGGCTGGTTGCTCCGAGCACCTGGCCGATTTTTTACTGCAGCAGTTCCGACTGCCGGCCGAAGCGCTGTACCGCGTGCACGGGCCGGTGAACCTGGCCCGGCTCAGCCAGGTGGCCGACCTGGTTGATGCGCCCGAACTGCGCTTTCCCCCGTACCAGGCCAGCTATCCCGTGGGCCTGCAGCGTGGCCAGTCGATGTTCGAGCGGCTGCAGCAGGGTGACGTGCTGATCCACCAGCCGTTCGAGAGCTTCGACGGTGTGCTGGCCTTCCTGCGCGAGGCCGTGCACGACCCCAACGTGCTGGCCATCAAGCAGACCATCTACCGCACCGGGGCCGACTCCGAACTGATGGAGCTGCTGCGAGAGGCGGTGCGCCGCGGCAAGGAAGTCACGGTGGTGGTGGAGCTCAAGGCACGCTTCGACGAAGAGGCCAACATCAACTGGGCCGAGATGCTGGAGTCCATTGGTGCCCAGGTGGTCTATGGGGTGGTGGGGCTGAAGACCCACGCCAAAATGCTGCTGGTCACGCGCCGCGAAGGCCGCGTGCTGCGCCGCTACGCCCACCTGTCCACCGGCAACTACAACCCGCGCACGGCCCGCCTCTACACCGACCTGAGCATGCTCACGGCCGACGTGGCACTGACGGCTGACCTGCAGCAGGTGTTCGTGCACCTGGCCAGCCAGAACAAGCTGCCACGCCTGCAGCGTGTGTGGCTGGCGCCGTTCCATCTGCACCGCCGATTGATCGAGAAGATCGAGGCCCTGGGGGCCGCCGCTGCGAAAGGGCGACCCACGCGGCTCATTGCCAAGATGAACGCCCTGACCGACGAGGCCTTGATCCGCGCGCTGGTGCGAGCGGGCCAGCAGGGGGTGCCAATCGACCTGATCGTGCGCGGGGCCTGCATGCTGCCACCGCAGCGCCCGGGCCAGACCCAGAACATTCGGGTGCGTTCCATCATCGGCCGTTTCCTCGAGCACTCGCGTGTGTTCTACTTCCGCGAGGGTGACAGCGACGAGCTCTACCTCTCCAGTGCCGACTGGATGAACCGCAATATGCTGCGCCGGGTCGAGCTGGCCTGGCCAGTGACCGACCCCGCGCTGCGCCAGCGCATCATCGATGAGTGCCTGGTGGCTTACCTGGGAGACCGGCGCGATGCCTGGGAACTCGGTGCCGATGGCCGCTACCAACGTGTGTTGGCCGGACAGCGCCAGGCCGGCCAAGGGGCCCAGGCGGCCCTGATGGCCCGCTACGCCGCGGGTGCCACGGGCAAGTCCCTGGCACGTCGGCGTTGATCACCAGAGAGGACGCATGGACCTGCTGTTGTGGCGTCACGCGGACGCCGAAGAATTGACCGAAGGTGGCGACGACCTGAAGCGCCGACTCACCGCGCGCGGTGAGCGCCAGGCGGCGCGCATGGCCACCTGGCTGGAGCGCCAGCTGCCCGATGGCGCGCGCATCCTGGTGAGCCCGGCGCGGCGTGCCGAGCAGACCGCTCAGGCCTTGGGGCGAAAGTTCCGCACCATGGCCGAGCTGGCCCCGGATGGCACGGCCGCCCAACTGCTGCAGGCCGCACAATGGCCATCGGCGCGCATGCCGACCCTGGTGGTCGGGCACCAACCGACCTTGGGTCGGGTGTTGGCGGAGTTGCTGGGCCTGAAGGGAGGCGAGTGCGCGATGCGCAAAGGGGCGCTCTGGTGGCTGCACCACCGCGAGCGCGACGGCCACGCACAGACCGTGGTGGTCACGGTGCAGACCCCCGAGCTGCGCTGAGCGCTCAGGCCGGCGGCCCTTCGGAATCACCTTCCCCGTCCGGCGGGGCGGGGGAGGAACGAGTCTCAGGTGCCAGTCTTGGCCGCGCCGCCGGTCTTGCTCGGGCGGCCGGTCTTGAGCGCGGGCACGGCTTGCAGTGCCGCCAGCAAGGCAGTGTCGGCCAAGCTCGCCAGCAACTTCACGCCGGCGCGCAGCAGCTCGCTTTTCTTGACCGGGCGCGCCAGCTGGGTGCCACGCTGCTTGAGCACGTCCAGCAGCTGGTACTCAGACTTGGGCATGGTGAAGCTGTCGCGCACCAGCTTGTCCTTTTTCACCTTGGCTGGTTTGGCTGCTGCCGCGTTGGCCTGGGCGGTGCTTTTGGCCGCAGCCTGCTTCTGGGTTGCTTTGGCAGGACGGACGGTCTTGGCTGCCTTCACCGCAAGGGCGGGGGCTTTGGCAGACTTGGCGGGTTTTGCGGCCTTGGCAGGGGCAGAGGCCTTGGTTGCCTTGCCGGTCTTGGTAGCGCGTGCCTTGGAGGCGGCAGCGGTTTTGGCGGGGGCCGTGGCCTTGGCGCGTCGTGCACGCGGTGCGCTCGTGGGTGCCGCGCTGGCGGGTGCGGGCGTGGCTTCGGTGGCAGGGTTTTGCGACATGGTGAGTCCTTGTGTTTTATTAAACGGTGTAAATAGTTTATACCGTTTATGAAGCCGCTGTCTATCGCGGTGCACGCACCACCTCGGCTTGGTGTCCACCAGAGGGCGGCGGACGGGGCGTGCTCAGGCGTCGAAGCCGTCGAGCTGCAGGGTCCAGGGGGTCTTCTGCCAGGCCAGCACCTCTTCGCGGATCAGGTGGGCCGACTGCGGGAAGGCCTTGGCCCAGCCGGCGCGGCAGCTCAGCTGGAATGGCTGGGGCGGCAGCAGGGGCGAGGCCGGTTGCACGCCGGGGCTGGGCCGCAGCGCAAAGCCCTTGAGGTCGGGGTCACGCCGCGCGTGGCACAGGATCACTGCCAGGCGCAGGCACAGCAGCTGCTGCACGAAGCCGGTGTCGGACAAGTCGGCGTCGAGCTTGCGCAGCTTGCCGCGGTGCCCGAGCACCAGCAGGCTCAGGCGGTGCAGCTCGGGCAGCGAGAAGCCGGGGGCGTCGGCGTGGTCCAGGATGTAGGCGCCATGCTTGTGGTAGTCGCTGTGGGCGATGTGGCTGCCGATTTCGTGCAGCTGGGCGACCCAGGCCAGTTTGTGGGCGCTGCGCTCGCTCTCGGGGTCTGGCTTGCCCTGGAGCTGGGCCCAGAGCTGCAGGGCCACGCGGGCCACACGCACGGCCTGCGCACTGTCGGTGCTGAACTTGATTGCCAGGCGCTGCACCGTGGCGTCGCGCACATCGTCCTGGTCCTGCTCGCGATCGATCAGGTCGTACAGCACACCATGGCGCAGGGCGCCCGCGGCCACCGAGAGCTGCTCGATGCCCAGCAGGTCGAACACGGCGCGCAGCACACTGACGCCGCCACCGATGACGGCGCGGCGGTCGTCCTTCATGCCGTCCAGGCGCAGGCGCTCGGCACTCTGCGCGCGCAGCAGGCGCTCGAGCAGCCAGTCCAGTGCCTCGCGCGTGACCAGGCCGGCCGGCCAGCCGGCGGCGCTCAGCAGGTCACCGACCGCGCCCACGGTGCCCGAGGAACCGTAGGCCGTGTCCCAGCGGTCGCGCGGGTACAGAGCCTGGGCTTCGTCGAGCACGGCCTTGGCGGCGATCTCGGCCATCTCGAACGCGCGCGGCGTGAACTGGCCCTGCGCAAAGTACTTCATGGACCAGGCCACGCTGCCCACGCGATAGGACTCCATGACCTGGGCCTTGAGGCCATGGCCGAGGATGAATTCGGTGGAGCGGCCGCCGATGTCCACCACCAGGCGGCGCTCGTCGGACTGCGGCAGCAGGTGCGCCACGCCCTGGTAGATCAGCCGGGCCTCTTCGCGGCCGGGGATGACGTCGATCGGAAACCCCAGGATGGCCTGGCCACGTGCCAGGAAGGTGTCGCGGTTGCGCGCCTCGCGCAGGGTCTGGGTGGCCACGGCGCGCACCTGCGCCGGCTGGAAGCCGGCCAGTCGTTCGGCGAAACGCGCCAGGCAGTCCCAGCCGCGCTGCAGGGCCTCGGGGGTGAGGTTGCGGTCGACGTCCAGCCCGTTGCCCTGGCGCACGGTCTCTTTCAGGTACTCCAGGCGCTGCACCTGGTGGTGGTCGAGCCGGCCGATCTCCAGGCGAAAACTGTTGGAGCCGAGGTCCACGGCGGCGAGCAGGGTTCCGTTGTGCATGGGGGGATGGGCTGGGCGGGGCGCATGGTCAGCATACCACCCGTTGGCCTCGGGCCCTCGGGTGGTAGCTATCAAATTGCTAGCGAGAGATTCAATGTGGGAATGGGCTGGAGGCGAAAAACGCATTGAAATCTGGCGGCGCTGGCAAAGCCCGGGCAAAACGGATGGCAAAGATGTGGGGGAGGGTAGTTCCGGCGAATGACATTTCCATGACGGTTTGGCGAAAGCCGACAAGGGCTGTCACATGGTTGTCATACGGGTTTTTCACAATGGCGAGCATTGTTCAACCGACCCTTTGAAGGTGATTGCATGAAATCCTGTCAGACGACCCTGATCCGCGGCCTGCTGAGCCTGGCGGCCTTGTCCTGGGGCCTGGCGGCACAGGCCCAGGAAGTCACGGGCGCGGGCGCCAGCTTCCCGGCACCGCTGTATGCCAAGTGGGCTGCCGACTACAACAAGGCGAGCGGCGTCAAGATCAACTACCAATCCGTCGGCTCGGGCGCCGGCCTGCGCCAGATCGAGGCCAAGACCGTGGACTTCGGCGCCTCCGACGCACCATTGAACGATGAAGACCTGGCCAAGAAGGGCTTGCTGCAGTTCCCCACTTTGATCGGCGGCGTGATCCCCGTGGTCAACATCAAGGGCATCGCCCCGGGCCAGCTCAAGCTCAACGGCCAGCTTCTCGGCGACATCTTCCTGGGCAAGGTCACCAAGTGGAGCGACCCCGCCATCAAGGCCCTGAACCCCTCGCTGCCCTTGCCGGACGAGGCCATTGCCCCGGTGCGCCGCGCCGATGGTTCGGGCACCAGCTTCATCTTCACCAACTACCTGAGCAAAGTCAACGCCGAGTGGAAGGCCAAGGTCGGTGAGGGCACGGCTGTGAACTGGCCCACCGGTGCCGGCGGCAAGGGCAACGAGGGCGTGGCCGCATTCGTGGCACGCCTGCCCAACTCCATCGGGTATGTGGAGTATGCCTATGTCAAGCAGAACAAGATGACCTACGCGCAGCTGCAGAACGCCGCGGGTCACTTCGTGTCGCCCGACGATTCGGCCTTCAAGGCCGCGGCCGCCAGCGCCGACTGGGCCAAGAGCTTCTACCAGATCCTGACCAACCAGGCCGGCAAGGACGCCTGGCCCATCACTGGCGCCACCTTCATCCTGATGCACAAGGCCCAGGACAAGCCGGCCCAGGCCAGCACCGTGCTCAAGTTCTTCGACTGGGCCTACAAGAACGGCGACAAGACCGCCGACGACCTCGACTACGTGCCCATGCCCGCCAGCGTGAAGGGCGTGATAGAAAAGTCCTGGGGCGAGATCAAGGACGGTGCCGGCAAGCCAGTCGCTTTCCACTGAGCGCGCTGCTTCTGGAAACCGCACCGTGTCCTCTACACTCCCGGTCAACCCGACCTCATTCGAGTTGCCTGGCCGGCCTGACGGCCGGGCAGGCTCGTCCAGCAAAATGCAACTTCCGCCCATGAAACCCGTTCGCGGCGCGGCTTTGGCCGACCGGCTGTTCGGTTGGGCGGCCCAGGGCGCGGCCTGGCTCACCCTGGCCTTGCTTGCCGGCATCTTGCTGTCGCTCGTGGTGGGGGCCTGGCCGGCCATCGAGAAATATGGGTTCGGTTTCCTGACCAGCCGTGTCTGGGACCCGGTGCAAAACAACTACGGCGGCCTGGTGATGATCTACGGCACGCTGATGACCTCGTTCATCGCGCTGCTGATCGCCGTGCCCGTGAGCTTCGGCATCGCGCTGTTCCTTA